>DATKAG010000454.1:0-4502 GCA_035498355.1 Myxococcales bacterium
GAGGAAATGCCCTCCCTTGCCGTCGTAGTTGCGGAAGGCGCGGAAGGCCCAGAATGCGGGGCTGCCCTTGGGCGGCACCGTCCAGTAGTACGCCGAGTCCAGGCCTTGCTCGCCGAACCGCCCCAGGGCCTCCGCCAGGGCCAGCCCGCCGCTCATGTGGGTCTCGGCGCCGAAGTTGTACTCTCCGATGGAGAGGGACATCCCGGGCGCATACTCCGCGATCCACCGCTTGAGGCGCGGGATGAGGATGACCGGTTCCCCGATCCAGGATTCGTCGCTGTAGGTGGGATCCCAGAGCGACCGGGCGGCGCGGATGCGCCGGGCCGCGGTGTCCGGGTCCACCCCGCCGGCCGTGCCGATCCCCATCTTTTCCGCCGCCGGATAGAAATGGACGTCGAGGACGTCGATCAGCCGCGTGCCGGTCCGCTTCTCCTGCTCGCGGACCCGGCGCAGCCACCAGGGCAGGAGCGGTTCGCCGCCGTGCGCCCTCCGGTCCAGCTGCAGCGTGTACGACGGCTCGGCGTCGCGTGCCGAGTAGAAGAAGCTCGTCCAGCCCCAGCCCACGAACCCCGCCATCCGGGCGTCCGGATCCGCCTGCCGCACCGCCGTGCCGTACTGCAGGGTGCGCTCCAAGAGCTCGTCGTACCCCACGGGCTCCGGGTGCACGTCGCGGTGGGTGATGCTCCAGAGCGTGGGCTCGTTGTCGAGGATGTAGTGCGACACGCTCCCGCCCTTCGCCTTCACCCGTTCGCGGATCGCCGACACCCAGCGGCCGATGAACGACGGCGGCGCCTGTACGCTGGTGCGCGTCGGCGGCCCGGGCTGGAGGAGGGTGCCGTCCTGGGCGATCCCGTTGCCCATGTCCGGGTTCTGCGGCCCCACCACCCGCTGGGCGCCGAAGACGGAGACCGGAAAGGAGTACGAGGTGGTGTCCTTCGCCACCCACCCGATCAGGGGAACGGTGATGGCGGCGGCGACCCCGTGCGCCCGGTCCTCGTCCAGGAAGGACTGCCAGGCGGGGGTCGCCCCCGGGGCCGCCGTGCCGTAGTTGCGGAAGAAGAAGTCGCTGGCCGAGTTCCAGGCGTTCCCCAGCTCCCAGTTGTAGCGGGTGTTCGGGTTTCCTCCCCAGCGCCGGGCGGTGGCCCCGGTTTCCCACCAGCCGGCCTCGCCGTGGGCGACGCCGTAGATGAGGGGGCTGATCGGCCGCGGCGCCGCCGTGCAGTCCAGGGAAAGGCGCACCGCCTTCGCCCGGGGGGGCTTCCCCGCCCGGTCCTCCTCGACCAGCGCGATGCGGTCGAGGAAGACGGGGTCGCTTCCCACGTCGCGCGTGGCCTCGAAGACCACCCGATCGAAGGGCGCTCCCTTGGGGTTCAGCTCGGAGAAGGGGATCTCGACGTCGGCCCACCCGTCGGGCTGGCGCAGCTCGGGGAGGCGGGGGTGCACCCGGGGGAAGCGGCCGACGCGCTCCGAGTCGAGGCGGACGTCGAGGAAGTCGCCGAACGAGGACGGCGCCCGCAGGCGGAAGCGGAGCGCCAGGTAGGTCCCATCGAGGTCCTCGTTGGCCACGATCCATCCGCCGCGCGAGGAGAGATCGAGGCGCACGGGCTCGCCCGCCCCGATCTGCCGCGGGGCCCAGCCCAGGTCGCTCCACCCCGCGGCCAGGCCGGCCTGGGAGGTGAAGATGGGGCGGACCTTCGCCGCTTTCTCCGCGGGCGCCGCCTTCTGCTCGGCCGCGGAGGCGGCGCAGCAGGTCCCCAGGACGAGGAGGGCGAAGGACTTCATCGGGACGAATCTCATGCTCAGGGCGTCAGACCCTGCGCACGTCGGCGAGGATCTCCAGGCCGACCTGCCGCTCGACCTGCCAGCGCTCGAGGATCCGGCCGGAGCGGATGTCCGCCGCCGTGGTGGCGAAGAGGGCCATCACCAGCCCGCCGACGAGAGCGGCGAAGAGGATTCGCGTCCGGTCGGGCTTGATGGGGAAGCGCGGCTTCTCCGCCGGCGCGATCACCGTGTAGCGGTGCTTGAACGCCGCCCGGCTGGTGTCCAGCTCCATCCGGGCGGAGTCGATGCGATCGAGCAGCGCGCCGTACTTCGACATGGCGAACTGCAGCTCGCTCTTGGCGTGTTCCACCGCGGGGTCGTCGCTCTCCATCTCCCGCGCGTCCCGCTCCAGGCGCAGGATGTGCGAGGGCAGGGGGCCCAGCGAGACCTTCGGCGCGTTCGAGTCGCCGCGGTCGATGGAGCCGTGCCGCTGGAGGATCTCGGCCTCCAGGTCGCGCTCCTCCTGCTTCAGGGTGACGAGTTGCGCCGGCCCCTGCTTCTGCAGGACGTCGATCCGCTCCTGGACCTCGATCACCGCGGGGTGCAGGTCGGAGTAGACCCTCTTCTGGTCGGCCAGCCGGGCCTGGAGCTCGGCGAGCCTCTTGGCGTGGAACTCCTCCAGGTCCTTGATCGCCCGCCGCTTGCCCTCCAGCATCACCTGGAGCTGCGCCACCTCCGGGTCCATCGTCGGCTCGCGCGGCGGCCGCAGCTTGCGCACCACCGGCGCCGCCGCCTTGGGAGCCTTGCCCTCGTTGGCCTTGCTGATCTGCTCCACCGAAGCGTCGATGGTGGCGCGCAGCCGGAGCGCGTGCGCCTCCAGCAGCGAGATCGCCTCGGAGACCGTGGAGACCTCCGCCACGTGGCGGGCCTCGAGGAAGTTCTGCTGCGCGGACTCCACCAGCTCGAAGGCGGTCTCCGCGTCGGGCCAGTCCACGGAGATGGTCACCGTCCCGTCCCCGAGCGTCACCTTCAGCTGTACCCCGAGCGATCCCACCAGCGCCGCCTGCTGGTCCTCCGGGGCGATGGGGCCGCGCAGGGCCAGCATGATCCGATCCTTCAGCCGCGGCAGCGGCGCCCGGGTGAGCGGCCAGCGCCGCACCAGGTCGGTCTGCTGCACCAGGGAGACCAGGTTGTCGTGGCGGAGCACGGTCTCGGTGGCCGCGCGAAGGGGAACGTCGTCCCAGCCCAGGCTGCGGCCGGGGTTGCTCAGGGCCGCGATGGTCTGGTTGCGCTGCGCCAGCAGCTTCGATTCCACGTGGTAGGTGCGGGGGAGGACCTTGAGGGCCCCGACCGTCAGCCCCATGATGGAAGCGAAGACTCCCAGGGCGAGGAACTTGCGGCGCACCGCCGCCCCCACGACGAAGCCGAAGTAGTTGCGCAGGGCCTGGTAGTCGAAGAGGTCGGGGTTCTCCGACTCCAGGGCAGCCGCCGCCTCCGTCTTGGGGGTCGCCGTCATGGACCTAGGCCAGCCGCATGTAGAGGTAGCGGACGGCGATCAGCCAGAAGAGGTTGAAGGCGAGGTAGTAGAAGAGCGTCTTCTTCAGGCCCTTCTTCCCGTTCCGCTCCCGCGCGGCGAGGCAGGGCAGCGCGATCAGGGCCACGAGGATGGAGGTGAGGAGCGCGCGCGCCATCAGGGCAACCAGTGATCGGCGAACATCAGCGAGGCGTAGCCCGCCCACTGGTACCCGGTCTGCAGGGCGCCGGGCGGCAATCCGGAGGAGGGATCGAAGGCGGCGTCGGGCGGCCGCTGCCAGAGCATGCGCACCCCCATCATCAGGGTCACCTCCCGCGCGGGCGACAGGGCCATGTTGAGGTCGCTGCGCACCACGGTCGCGCCCTGCTGCGTGTCGCCGGACAGCGAGCGCCCGATTCCGGCCGATCCCGACAAGCGGATCTCCTTGACCGGCACATACGCCAGCAGGGCGGACACGTCCAGAACCTGGTAGATGCCGGACCCGGTCCGGTCGATGGTGGAGGAGACCGAGGCGCGCACCGAGCCGGTCAGCTGCTGCTTCTCCACCGGGATGTCCTGGGTCAGGCCGGCGCCGGCGATCACCGTGGGGATCCAGTCGATCCCCAGCGGCTGCCGGGAGGCGCCGGCGCCGCCCCCCAGCGACATCTCCACCGAGGTGTAGTGGGCGACCTGCGTGTGCCAGGAGACGGTGCCGCTGAGCAGGAGGTCCTCCTGCGGGACCGGGATGCGGGTGACGCTGCCGTCGGGCTGGGCCTCGTCCTGCGCGTTGGAGAAGCGGGCGGCGTTGGCCTCCAGGCCGAAGGAGAGGTGATCGCGCGGGCTGGTGGCCCAGTTGAGGGAGGAGCCGAACTGCACCGAGTGCATCAGGGGAAGCACGGTGCGGGCGATGGCGTCCGCGCCGCCGGAGACGGTATAGCCGGCGTGCGTCTCCAGCTTCACCCGCGGGCTGAGGGCACGCTGGTAGCCGAGCGTGCTCTGCGAGGACAGGTAGGCGATCTCCACGATCTGGGCGAGGGTCGGATCCAGCGGCTTGACGGGCGCGCCGGGTTGCGGGGCGACGATGGGGGAGAAGCTCTGCTGGCCCATGCTGAAGCTCTCTTCCATGGAGAGGCGCTCCAGGGGAGAGATCTCGTAGTCGAGGCGCGCGTCCCCGGAGTGCAGCACGTCGGTGGTCGCGCCGCTGGGCGCGGCCGTCATGTTGAAGATG
>DATKAG010000455.1:0-5084 GCA_035498355.1 Myxococcales bacterium
GGTCTTTGCGGTGATCGGCGCAGCCGCTGCGAGCGCGCTGGGGCACATTGTCGCGAGCATTGCGCCGGGATCTCGCGAGAAGCTTGCGCCTGCAGAGCCCAAGTCCCGGTGACTGTTGGGGCGCAGGATCTTCGCCCGAAGATCCTGCGCCTTCGCTCGGGGAAGGGACGGGGCGCGGCGCTTGCACTTGCGCGACGCATGCGCTTCTTTCTCTTCCCCGCCGCGCTCCTTCTGGGCGCCGCCACCTCCGCCGCGGCCTCCAACCGCGGCTGCCTCACCTGTCACACCTCCCCCCTCTTCGACGCCCAGGCGTTCGCCTCCTCGGTGCACGGCAAGCTGGAGTGCGCCGACTGCCACCGCGGCTACGACTTCGACCTGCACCGCGCCGCCCCGCCCCCGCCCAGCGCCGCGGAGAAGGCCCTGATCGAGAAGCTGGCCGGCAAGAGCACGGCGCCGGCGGCGATCGCCGGCTGCGGGCGCTGCCACGAGTCGCAGATGTCCGACTGGACGGCGTCGGTGCACGGCCGCTGGCTGAAGGAGAAGCGGCCGGCCCAAGGCCCCCTCTGTCTCGATTGCCACGGCAGCCCGCACGCCATCGCCAAGGAGAGGAGCGCCGCGGCGGCGAACTCGCTCTACGCCCAGCGCTGCCTCGCCTGCCACGAGAACCCCTCGCTGGTGAAGACCGCCGGCCTCTCCGCCGAGCCGGGGCCGGCCTACCGCGACTCGGTGCACGGCCGCCTGCACGCCCTGGGCAGCCCGCGCGCGCCGGTGTGCTCCAGCTGCCACGGCTCGCACGACATCGCCGAGGCCTCCTCGCCCGAGTCGGCGGTGGGCCCGGCCAACAAGGTGAAGACCTGCGCCGAATGCCACAAGGGGGCGAGCGAAAACTTCGCCAAGACCTTCACCCACGACCCGCTCACCAAGGCCAGCCGCCCCATCCCCTACTGGACGATGGTGTTCTTCTCCTTCCTCACCTCGGTGGTGCTGACCCTGCTGGTGGTGCACGTGATCCTCGACTTCGGCTCGGAGGTCCGGCGCATCGCGCGGCGGCGGCGCGGACTCTCTCCCCCGGCGCCGCACCTGCCCCCCGGCGCGCCGGCCTCCGTCCAGCGATTCGACAAGCACCAGCTGGTGCAGCACTGGCTCCTCATCGGATCGGTGCTCACCCTGGTGATCACCGAGTGGCCGCTGCGCGGGGCGAACCTCTCCGCTTCCGCCGGCCTGGTGGCGCTCTTCGGGGGCGTGCACCAGGCGGGGCTGATCCACCGCGCCGCCGGGGTGGTGATGGGCATCGCCGCCGTCTACCACCTGGGCTACCTCACCGTGCTGGCGGCGCGCCGGGAGAGCATCTTCGGGATGGTCCCCACCCTGCGCGACGTGCAGAACGTCTACCAGAACTTCTCCTGGTTCCTCGGGCTGCGCAGCGAGCGGCCGCAGTTCGCCCGCTTCGCCTACCACGAGAAATTCGACTACTGGGCGGTGTTCTGGGGCGTGGCCATCATGTTCGGCACGGGCCTGACGCGCTGGTTCCCGGTGTTCTTCGCCCGCTTCCTGCCGGCCAGCATCCTGGAGGCGGCGCAGATCGCCCACGGGGACGAGGCCACCCTGGCCGCCCTCGCCCTCTTCGTCTGGCACCTCTACAACGTCCACCTCCGGCCCAGCGTGTTCCCCATGAGCTGGACCTGGCTGGACGGGCGCATCGAGACGCACGCCCTGAAGGAGGAGCACGCGCTGGAGTACGCGGAGATGTTCCCGGAGAAGAAGACCAACGGCGCCACCGGGGCGGAGAAGAAGGAGACCCGCCCGTGAGGTGGCCGCTCTTGCTGCTCGCCGCCTGGGCGGGGTGCACGGCGCCCCAGGAGCCGGCGCGCACGCCGGCGCCTCCGGTGAAGCTCGCCGACCGCCTTCCCAAGCGCGCCGACCTGCCCTGCTTTCCCTGCCACTCGCACGTCACCTTCGAGAAGGGGCCCGCTTTCGCCCACGCCTCGGTGGGACACCGGGACGCGGGCCACTGCCACCGCTGCCACCAGGGGTTGGGGCACGGCGGCAGGACCATCGACCGGACCGCCTGCCTTGCCTGTCACGAGGACGGGCCGCCTCCGCCCGGGAAAGGACAGTGAGGGCCGCGCATGACGCTGCGCCTCAAGCTGCTGGTCCTGGTGGCAGCGGTGACGCTGTTCGCCGCCACCGGCGTGACCAGCGTGGCCCTCTGGCGCGGGGTGTTGCAGGCTGAGCAGCAGCTCTCCCAGGAGTCGGCGGCGGTCGCCTCCACCATCGCCGCCGCCGCGCAGAGATGGGCCGGCCCGGAGGGGCTGGATTCCGGCGCCGCCTCCGCCCTGCTGCCGCTCTTGCGCCGCGAGCTGCACGACGCGGAGCTGCTCCAGGTTTCCATCGTCGACCGGTACGGCCAGGTGGCGCTCTGCGCCGATGTCCGGGGCGGCGACTGCGCCCCGCCGCCGCCCTCCCCACGGCTGGACGGCGCCTTCGAGCCCCTGCGCCGGATGATCCGCAAGCAGCCGCTGGAGGCGAGCGCGCCCATCACCAACCGCGAGGGAGATCCCTTCGGCCGGGTGCGCATCTCCTACCGCTCCGACCGGGTGCTGCGCGAGGCGCAGCGGCTCGCCGGCGGGGCGGCCGTGATCGCCTTGGTCTTCGTCACCCTGGGCCTCACCTTCGCCACCGTGCTCTTGCGCCGCATCACCCGCCCCCTCACCGAGGTGGTGCGGGCCGCGGAGAAGCTGGCGGAAGGGGAGAGGATCGAGGTGCAGGTGGCCGCCGACCGGGAGCTCTCCGAGCTGGTGGCGGCCTTCAACCGGATGGCCGCCCGCCTGCGCGAGCGGCGCGAGGAGATGGAGCACCTGATCGCCTCGCTGAACGAGCGCGTGGCCCGGGCCATGGAGGAGGGCCTGCGGGCGGAGCGGCTGGTGACGGTGGGCGGGATCGCCGCGGGCTTCGCGCACGAGATGGGCAACTCCCTGCACGTGATCGCCGGGTTCGCCGCGGTGGTGCTGCGCGAGCTTCCCCCCGACCACCCCAACCGCAGCGACGTGGAGGCCCTGCGCAGGGAGGCGGCCCGCGCCTCCGCCCTGCTCGAGCGCTTCCTCTTCTTCGCCCGGGCCCGCTCCGCGCGCAGGGCCCTGCAGCCCGTCGGCTCGGTGGTGCGCGAGGCGGTGGAGGTGATCGGGCCGGCGGCCATCGAGGCCCGGGTGACCACCGAGCTCTCCATCGAGCCCGGCCTCCCCGACGTGGACGTGGACGCCGAATTGCTCCGGCAGGCGTTCGTCAACCTCTGCGTCAACGCCGTCCAGGCCATGGGCGGGCGGGGCGGCCATCTCTCGGTGCGCGCCCTGCGCCGGGGAACGGACATCGTCTTCGAGTTCCAGGACACCGGCCCCGGCGTCCCCGCGCAGGTGCGCGAGCGCATCTTCGAGCCCTTCTTCACCACCAAGGAGAACGGGACCGGGCTGGGCCTGGCCATCGTCCGGCACGCGGCGGAAGCGCACCGCGGCCGGGCCGAGGTGGAGAGCACTTCATCCGGCGCGCTGTTCCGGATCGTCATTCCGGCGGCGGCCTCGGAGGCGGCGGCATGAAACCGCGCGTGGCAGTGATCGACGACCTGGAGCCCGCCCGGCAGGTGATGGCCCGGGTCCTGGGGCACGAGTTCACCGTTCCCGTCTACGACTCGGTGACGGCGGCGCTGGCGGCCTTCGAGGCAGACCCGCCAGACGTGATCATCACGGATTTGCGCATGCCGGGGATCGACGGGCTCACCGGGCTGCGCCTCTTCCGCGACAAGGGCATCGACGCGCCGGTGATCGTGATGACCGCCTACGCCTCGGTGGAGACGGCGGTGGAGGCGATGAAGGCGGGCGCCTTCGAGTACCTGCGCAAGCCCATCGACCCGGAGGCGCTGGAGTTGTTGGTGCGCCGGGCGGCGGAGCACGTCGGGCTGCGCAAGGAGAACGCCCGCCTGCGCCGCGAGCTGCAGGGAGCCCGCAGCCCGCAGGGCATCGTGGGCAAGTCGCCGCCCATGCTGCAGATGCTGGAGGTGATCGAGCGGGTGGCGCCCACCGACGTGCCCGTGCTCATCGAGGGAGAAAGCGGCACCGGCAAGGACCTGGTGGCCCGGGCCATCCACGCGCAGAGCCGGAGGGCGGCGAAGCCCTACGTGGCGCTGAACATGGCGGCGGTCCCGGAGTCCCTGGCGGAGTCGGAGCTGTTCGGGCACGAGAAGGGGGCCTTCTCCGGGGCGGCGGTGGCGCGGCACGGGTTCTTCGCCGAGGCGGAGGGCGGGACGTTCTTCCTCGACGAGATCGGCGCCCTCTCCTCCGCGCTGCAGCCGAAGCTCTTGCGGGTGTTGCAGGACGGGGAATACATCCCGGTGGGGAGCCGGCAGGCGCGCAAGGCGGACGTGCGCATCGTCTGCGCCACCAACGAGGACCTGAAGGCCAAGGTGGCCTCGGGCGCCTTCCGCGAGGACCTCTACTACCGCATCCACGTCATGCCGGTGCGCCTGCCCGCCCTGCGGCAGCGGCGCGAGGACATCCCGCTGCTCGTGGACCACTTCGTGAGCAAGCATGCCCAGCGGCTGAACCGTCCCCCGCTGCCCGCCAGCCCGGAGGCCCTGCGGGCGCTGCTCGACTACCGCTGGCCGGGCAACGTGCGCGAGCTGGAGAACGCCATCGAGCGGGCCCTGCTGCTGGCCAAGGGCGACTCCTTGCGCGTGGAAGACCTGCCTCCCGAGGTGCGGGTGGCGGAGAACGGCGTGCCGGAAGGGAGCTACCGGCGCGAGCGCGACGAGTGGGAACGGCATTATCTGGAGCAGACCCTGCGCGAGGCGGGCGGGTCGGTGGCGAAGGCGGCGGAGGTGGCCGGCCTGCACCGCTCGACGCTGTACGAGAAGCTGGCCCGGCACGGGCTGGTGACGGACGTACCGGGTCCCTAACCTCTGAGGCGCTGGCGGATCTGCTCCAGCGTCGCGGCGTCGAAGGCGAACACCGAGAGGTCCTCCGGCACCAGGGCGGGGGCGCCGCCTCGGGGTGAGCGCAGGGCGAGGACGTGCTTGCGGCCGAGGCGCTCCACCA
>DATKAG010000456.1:0-2351 GCA_035498355.1 Myxococcales bacterium
CGGTAGCGGCGGATGGCCTCGACGGCGGCCTCCCGGTGCAGCATCGCCACCGCCGCCCGCGGCGCCTGCTCCAGCGCCGCGTCGGCCTCGCCGACGATCATCAGGCGCTGCGCGCCGGCGTGCAGCTCGCTTCCGGCGGCCCCCTCGACGATGCGCACGGCGCCGGGATCGAGCGCGGGATCCTCCGCCGCGGCCACGATGCGCTCCGCGATCCGGCTCGCGCGCTCCTGGGCGGGCAGGGTGGACACCCCCCGCACGCGAAAGAGCACGGTGCCGTCCAGAATCACGGGGGCGGTGGAAGGCTCAGCCTCCGGGTCGACCCCCGGGGCCGCCTGAAGCCCGAGGGACGCCGCCAATAGAATCACCCAGAGGGCGAAGCGCGCCCCCCGGCGGGTCTCTGCTCGCCTGGCCCGCATGGCACGGCGACCCTAGCCGGGCGGCGGCTCTGGGGACATTGGCCTTCAGCCCTACCCGGTGCGGGCGGGACTCTTCGCCTCGGGGACGCCCAGCCGCTCGGCCATGCGCACCAGGTCGGGCAGGGAGCGCGCCTCCATCTTCTCCACCACCCGGGCGCGGTGCACCTTGATGGTCTTCTCGCACACGCCCAGCTCCCAGGCGACCTCCTTGTTGATCAGCCCGGAGACCACCAGGGAGAACACCTGCTTCTCCCGCGGGGTGAGCTTCCCGTAATTGGACTGCAGCTCGCGCAGCCCCTCCCGGCGCTGGATCTGCTCGCGGCTGCGGGCGAGGGCCCGCCCCAGCGCTTCGAACAGGTCCTCCTCGCGCACCGGCTTCTCCAGGAAGTCCACCGCCCCGTCGCGCATGGCCCGCACGGTGGCGGGGACGTCGCCGTGGGCGGTGAGGAAGACGATGGGAGGGGGCGCGGGCGTGCTGGCCAGCTTCTCGGCGAGGGCGATGCCGTCGAGCCCGGGCATGCGCAGGTCGGTGAGCACCACGGTGGGCGTCCCGGTGAGCTGCGGCGGGTCGGCGAGCAGGGCCTGCCCCGAAGGGTAGCCGCAGGCCCGGTAACCGGCCGACTTGAGCAGCCGCAAGAGCGCGTTGCGCACGGCCTCGTCGTCGTCCACCACGCAGATGAAAGCGTCCTGGCTCATGGCAACCTCGCTCGAAGGGCCCCTGCCTCGGGCAGGGCGGGAAGGCTGAGCTCGAAGACCGCGCCATGATCGGAGCGGTTGCGGGCGGAGATGCGTCCGCCGTGCGCTTCCACGATGGTGCGGCAGATCGCCAGCCCCATCCCCATCCCGTTGGGCTTGCGGGTGAAGAAGGGCTCGAAGACCCGCTCCAGCTCCCGGCGGGGCATGCCCTTGCCGGTGTCGAGCACGGCCACGTCCACGCACTTGCCCCGGGGGGTGGCGCGCACCGTCACCTCGCGCGGGCCGGTCAGGCCGGTGACGGCGTCGAAGGCGTTGACCAGGAGGTTCATCACCACCTGCTCGAGCTGCACCCGGTCGCCGTTCACCAGGGGCAGCCCCGGCTTGACGTCGACGGCGAGGTTGACGTCGCGGGCCACGGCGTCCTCGTGCAGGAGGCGCAGCACGTGCTCGATGAGCGGGCCCACGGCGAGGGGGACGCGCTCGGTCTCGTGCCGGCGGAACATCTGCCGCATCCGCCCCAGGATGTCCGCCCCGCGGCGGCAATCCTGGCCCAGGTCGACCAGGGCGGCGGTCGCCTCGCCCACTTCCGGCGGCTTGCGCTGCAGGAAGCGCTGCGCCGCCTGCGCGTTGGTGTAGATGGCGGTGAGCGGCTGGTTCAGCTCGTGCGCCAGGGAGGCCGACAGCTCGCCCAGCATGGTGACGCGGCCCGCATGGGCAAGCTGCTCGCGGAGCCTGCGGGTCTCGGCCTCCGCCCGCAGCCGTTTCTCCTGCTCCTTGAAGAGCGAGGAAAGAGTGGCCATCCGCTCCAGCCCGGCGGCCATCATCCCCGCGAACCGCTCCGTCGCCTCCACGGCCTCCGGCGTCCAGGAGCGCGGCGCCTGGGCGGTCATCGCCAGCGCCCCACCCGGCTTGCCGCCGTTGGGAAGGGGAACGAGGATGGCGGAGGACATCTGCGCCCTGAAGCTGCTCAGCACGGCCGAGGGAAGCTGCTTCCGGCTGCCGCAGACCACCGTCCGATCCAGCTCCAGCCGATCGAGCAGCGCGGCCAGCGGATCGGCCAGCACCCAGCGCCCCCGGCCGTTCATCCGCCGCGCTTCCCAGACGTACTGGCCGCCGAGGCCGTTGGAGGGCCGGGGCGCGAGCACCGCGCGATCGGCCTCCAGCGCCGCCCCCATTCCGGCGAGGCTGGTCTCGATGGCTCCGGCCAGATCGTCGTGGGAAGCGCGGATCAGATCGCAG
>DATKAG010000457.1:0-9868 GCA_035498355.1 Myxococcales bacterium
CCTGCAGATCCTCGGCACCCTGGCGCAGGAAGGGCTGGGGACGGCCGGGTTCTATGCGGTGAGCATCGCCGGCGGCTTCGTCTCCAGCGCCTCCGCGGTGGCCTCGGCGGCCATGCTGGCCGCGCAGGGCCACGTGACGCCGGCGGCGGCGGGCATCGCCTCGGTCCTCGCCTCCCTGGCCAGCGCGCTGATCAACCTGGTGCTGGTGGTGCGGGTGGCCGGGGATCGCGCGCTCAACCGGCGCCTGCTCCGCTCGCTGGGCGCGGTGATGGCCTGCGGGATCGCCGGGGCGGTGATCCAGTCGTACGTGCCCAAGGGAATGGCGGTGCACTACGAGGAGATGCTCGGGTCGAAGTTCTCGCGGTTCGTGAGGTGAGGTCCGACGTTTCTTAGTCTCTGCCCCGCCCCGACAAGAACTCCCCGGTCCGGGCCGTGAGCTGGGCAGTCCGCGTGAGCTGAGAGTCGAGGTGGGCAAAGACCTCTTCCGCGCGGTGCTTCAGCCCGGCGTCGTCGCGGGCGCCTGGCTCCACCAGGCGGGCGAAGAGATCGGCCGTGCGCAGGAGCGCCTGGTGCGCGAGCAGCAGGTCGCGTCCGGCGCGGGCGCCCTTCTGGGTGAAGATCAGCCCGGTGGCGAAGAGGCGGGAGAGGGCGGCCCGGTTGTCGTCGATGGCGTCGCGCACCCGGCGCTCGGCCAGCTCCCGGCGCCGCTGGGCGCGCACGGAGGAGAGATCGACCACCATCGCCGGTCCCCGGCGGATCCTCCTGGCGCGCTGGTGTCTGGCCTTGGTGGTGCGCATCGTCCCTCGCGTCGGGTCGCAGACTAAGCCTTGGGCGAGAGCGCGGTCAACGCAGCGCGCGCCGGTTTTTCTGGAGTAGACTGCGCGCCCGCGCCGGAGGGCTTGACTGCTTGTTCGAAAAGATCCTCATCGCCAACCGGGGCGAGATCGCCTGCCGCGTGGCCCGCGCCGCGCGGGCGCTGGGCGTGAAGACGGTGGCGGTCTACTCCGACGCCGACGCCAACGGGCTGCACGTCCAGGCCTGCGACGAGTCGGTGCGCATCGGCCCCCCGCCGGCGCGGGAGAGCTACCTGGACGGGCAGAAGGTGATCGCCGCCGCCAAGCAGACCGGCGCGCAGGCCATCCACCCCGGCTATGGCTTCCTCTCCGAGCAGGCGGAGTTCGCCCAGGCCTGCTCGGACGCGGACATCGTCTTCGTCGGTCCGCCGCCTTCCGCCATGCGGGCCATCAAGGACAAGTCGCAGGCCCGGACGGTGATGCGCGCAGCCGGCGTGCCGGTGGTCCCCGGCTCCGAGGGGCACGTGGGCGAGGAGCTGGGGGCGAAGGCGGCGGCGGCCTCGCTGGGCTACCCGCTCCTGGTGAAGGCGGCCGCGGGCGGCGGGGGGATCGGGATGCAGGTGGCGCGCGACGAGCCGGAGCTGCTCAAGGCCCTGCGCGCCTGCGCCGACCGGGCCAAGGCCTCCTTCGGCAAGGGCGCGGTCTACCTGGAGCGGTACTTCGAGCAGCCCAGGCACGTGGAGGTGCAGATCCTCGGCGACGGCCACCTCACGCTGGCGGTCGGCGCCCGGGAGTGCTCCATCCAGCGCCGCCACCAGAAGGTGATCGAGGAGGCGCCTCCCGCGGCCTTCGAGCTGCCCCAGCCGCGCCCCCGCCTCTTGCAGCGCCTGCTCGACGCGGGCCTGCGGGCGGCGCGCGCCGTGGGGTACGCCAACGCCGGCACCTGCGAGTTCCTCCTCGTGGGCGAGGAGGTCTACTTCATCGAGCTGAACGCGCGCCTGCAAGTGGAGCACCCGGTGACCGAGGCCACCACCGGGCTCGACCTGGTCCAGCTCCAGCTCCGCATCGCGGCGGGCGAGAAGCTCCCCATCGGCCAGGACGACGTCAGGCCGCGCGGCCACGCCATCGAGTGCCGGATCAACGCCGAGGACCCGGTGAAGTTCTTCCCCTCGCCGGGGCCGGTGAAACGCTTCGACACCCCGGTCCCCGCCGACGGCGCCTTCCACGACGGCGTCCGCATCGACGCCGGCTACCGCGCGGGCGACACGGTCACCCCCTACTACGACTCGCTGCTGGCCAAGATCATCGCCTTCGGCGAGACCCGGGCGCAGGCTACCGCGCGCCTGCGCTCCGCCCTGGAGCGCTTTTCGGTGGAAGGCGTGAAGACGAACATCCCCACCCATCTCAAGGCGCTGGCGAGCGATTCCTTCGCCCGCGGCGAGCTGGACACCCATTTCCTGGAAAGGCTCTGACATGCCCGAGGTCCCCGCCCACATCACCGGCACGGTCTGGAAGATCGAGAAGAAGGTCGGCGAAGAGGTGAAGGCCGGCGACGTGCTGGTGATCCTGGAGAGCATGAAGATGGAGATGCCGGTGGAGGCGCCGGAGGACGGAAGGGTGGCGGAGATCCGCTGCAAGGAGACGCAGCCGGTCAACGAAGGGGACGTGCTGGTGGTGCTGAAGTAACCGCTAGCGGCGCTTCTTCGCCTTGCGGGCGGAGGCCCGGGGCGGTGCCTTCTTCCTCTTCCCGCTCTTCGCCTTCTTTGCGGGAGCGGCCGCCTTCCGCGCGCGCTTCTGGTAGCGAGGCTCGTAGAGCTGGACCTCCACGCCGCCGGGCATGGTGAAGTAGATCACCCTCCCGTAGCCGCGGTCCTCGATCTCCCCGCGGAACTCCACCCCGCGGGCCCTCATCCCGGTCACCGTCTCCTCGATGTCGTCGCAGTAGAAGGAGACGTCGTGGGTGCCGGAGGGCGTGCCTCCCGACTCTTCCGTGGGGTGCACCCCCAGATCGCCTTCGGGCAGGTCGAAGATCAGCCAGCCCTCGCCCACGTCGGTGTACGGCAGCAGCACCTTGTCGCGAAGGAACTGCCGCATCGCCTCCGGCTCGGAGGAATAGAACAGCCCGTGCAGGCCGCGGATCATGGAGGCCCCCTAAACCCTGGCGAACAGCTCCGGCAGGCGGATCTTCAGGGCGTGCGCGATCTTGTACAACGAGGTGACGCTGGCGCTGCTCTCCGCCCGCTCGATCTGGGAGAGCAGGGAGACGGACAGCCCGGTGCGCTTGGCCAGCTGCTTGAGGGTGAGCGCGCGCTTCTTGCGCAAGTCGCGGATGGCCGTGCCGATGTTGCGGTGCAGCTCCTCCTCCGGCAACAGCGAGAGGCCCTTGGCCGCCAGCGCCCGGTTCACCGCCCCGATCAGCTCGTCCTCGCGCACCGGCTTCTTCAGGTAGTCGACCACGCCGTAGCGCAGCGCGCCCACTGCCGAGTCCAGGGTGGCGTAGCCGGTCATCAGGACCACCGAGCAGTCCGAGTCGTAGCGCTTGATGATCTGGGCCACGTCCAGCCCGGAGAGGTCGGGCATTTTCAGGTCCACGATGGCCAGGTGCACGTCGCTCTTGCGCAGCTCGTCCTCCACCTTGCGCGGATCGGTGAGGGTGGTGACGCGATAGCCTTCCTTCTTCAGGATGCGCTCGATCAGGTCGCAGGAGTCCTGATCGTCATCGACGACGAGTGTGCGGATATCCACCAGGTGCCCCTTTCGGCGGTGAGAATCTACAGCCGGAATGCAGTGAACGTCCACAATGCATTTCGGTGTGCGCGGCGCCTACATCAGCGCCGGCGGGCGTCATAGTCGTCCAGCACTTTCTGCAGTTGCGCCTTTTCCGTCGGATTCGCGCAAAGAGGCAGGTAAAGGCGATAGTAATGCGCGCCTTCCTCGATGTTCCCCTGGCGGGTGAAGGCGATGCCCATGCTGCGGTAGATCCCCCCGAGGACCTGGTTGGACGGCTGCAGGGTGAGCGCCTTCTGGTAGAGCGCCACCGCGCCCGAGAGGTCCTGCGCCACCAGCTTCTGGTTGCCCTCCCCGAGCAGCCGCCGGGCCTCGGCGTCGTTGCCCGAGCGCACCGTGGGGCGGGCGGCCGCCGTCCGCACCGGCTTGCGGGTGGCGCCGATGGAGGCGCTGCGCACCGGGGGCGCGCTGCAGGCCCCCGCCAGGGAGCGCGCCTCGGCGTGCTGGGGGTTCGCGGAGAGGGCGAGCTGCGCCTCGGTCAGGCATCCGGCGTCGTCCTTCCCCCGCATCTGTCTCGCCGCGGCCACGTGCAGGTTCACGTAACCGGCGGTGATCTCCTCGGCCCGCTCCGCCGCCCGGGCCGCGTAGAAGGTCTGCACCGGAGCGAGGGCGGCGAGCAGCTTGCGCGCCCGCTCCCAGTCGTGGGCGGCCACCGCCCCTTCCAGATCCCGAAAGGCCTCCTCGCTGCGCGCCTCCCGCTCCACCGACTCGAAGGGCGACAGCTCCGCCGCGCTGGCCCCCGCCCGCCGCGCTACCTCCAGCGACGGCAGGGCGTCGGAGTAGCGGTGCGCGGCCACGGCCTCGCGCACCGAGGCCAGGGCGGAAGCGCGCTCCGCCTCCGCTTGCCGGGCCACCTCCGCCTCCGCCCGGTAGCGCAAGAGCAGGAAGATGGCCGCGGAGAGCAGGGCCACGCTTCCCATCCCCACCCCCACCCACAGGGCGGTGCGGCTGCGCTGGGCGGGCATCGGGGGAGTGGAGGAGATGGGCGCGTGCTCCGGCGGAAGCTGCAGGGCCCGCCCGTGCTCGACGAAGACGAAGCGGAGGTGGCCGATCTCCAGCACGTCGCCGTGCCGCAGCCCGATCTGCGCGTACGACTCGCCGTTCACCCGCACCCCGTTGCGCGACTCGGCGTCCATCACCTTCCAGCTCCCGTTCTCCAGATGGAGGCGCAGGTGCTTGCGGGAGATGGAAGGGTGCTCCACTTGCAGGTCGTTCTCGTCCGAGCGGCCCAGCCCGATGGGGCTGCGGTCCAGCACGAACTCCTCGCCCCGGTACTTCCCCGAGATCCCCACCAGCTTGGGCCGCTGCTCCACGGGCACGTCCTGGGCCGGCACCTCGCCGGCCGGCCCGCGCAGGTCGGCCAGGCGGATGGTGGCCGTCTCCGCCATCCTCCGCGCCCGCGCGTCGGCCTCCGCCTGGGCGGCCGCCTCCGCCGCCGCCTGGGCCTCCGGCTTGGGCGCCGCCACCTGCGGCTCCGGCCTGGCCTCCACGGGCTCCAGCTTCGGGACCTGCAGCGCCGGCATCTCCTCCGGCGCGGCCTGGAGGATGAGGTCGTACTCGCTGATCTGGATCAGGTCGCCGTCCTCGACCTGCCGCTTGCCGGCGATCCTCTCCCCGTTCACCCGGATGCCCGTGAAGCTGCCCAGGTCCTCGATGAAGTAGTGGCCGTCCTCCCGCAACAGGCGCCCGTGCCGGCGGGAGACGTTCTTCTCCACCAGCCGGATCAGGTTCCGGTCGTTGCGCCCGATGGTGATTTCGTCGCGGACGACGGGCACCACCGTCTTGCGGCCCTCGTCGTCCTCGATGATCAGCTTCATGCGGCGACCTCTCGGGAGCGGGGAATCTACCGCAACCGGAAGGCCCGGCCCAAGGTCACTTTCCGATGAAGGCGTGGACCTGGTCGCAATCGTTGCTGCAGTAGGGCAGGTACTTCTCCAGCCACTTGACCGCGTTCTCCTTGTCGTTCAGGTACGCGTACCCGTAGCCCAGGCTCTGGAAGGCCGTGGACTGGGTGGACTTCTCTCCCGGCGACAGCGCCAGGGCGGCGTGCGCGTCCTTCACCGCCCCCGCGAAGTCCCGGGCCACCAGCTTGTCGTGGGAGGAGCGGGCGAGGCGCGCCGCCTTCGCCTCCCGCTCCTTCTGGCTGGGGCCTTCCTGCCGCGGGGGCGGCTCCGCCCGCGCCACTTCGTGCGGCCGGCACTGGGTCTGCAACGCCTGGGCCTCGGCGTTGGAGGGATCGAAGCCGAGGACGTTGTTCGCCTCGCTGAGGCAGGCCTCCAGCTTCCCGGCCGTCTTGGCGGCGTTGGCCTGGGCCAGGTGCTTCTTCGAGTAGGACGCTCGCACCGCATCCCCCTGCTCCTGCGCCTTCTGGCACCACCAGGTGGACTCGGGGCAGTGCTCGAAGAGGAGCCGGGCCTTGTCGCCGTCGCCGGAGTCCAAGGCCGCCTTCAGCGAGCCGTAGGCCTCCTCGCCCTTCGCTTCCTCCGCCGCCTTCTTCTTGTTGGGCGCGGGGGTGCTGCCCGCCTTCTCGTACACCTCGGAGGCGGCGATGTACTTGTGCTGCTTGAAGAGCACGTCCCCCGCTTTCACCGCATCCTCTCCGCCCACCTCGTCGGGATTGGCCGGCTTGTGCCCCCGGGTGAGATAGAAGGCCGCCCCGCCGCCGATGATCGCGATCGCCACCACCACCAGGGCGATCTTCCCCACCGGCGCGCCCGCCCTGGGCGGAGGAGGGGCGCTCACCTGCCGCCCCTGCGCGCCGGCGATCAGCTCCGCCGTGGTGGGCTTGAGCCCGCCCCTCGGCGCCCCTTCCTCGCTCTTCTCCGGCGGGGGCGAGAACTTCTCCCCCGGGGCGCAGAAGCGGAACTTGAGGTGGCCCAGCTCCAGCACGTCGCCCGGCTTGAGGGTGGAGACGGCGTACTCGTCTCCGTTCACCCGCACCCCGTTGGCGCTCTTGTTGTCGATCACCTTCCACTGCCCGTCCTCGAGGAGGAAGCGGGCGTGGGCGCGCGAGACCGACTGGTGGTCGGCGACGATGTCGTTCTCGTCGGTCCGGCCGAACTTCACCTCGCTGCGCATCAAGTAGAACTCTTTTCCCCGGAAGGGGCCGGCCAGCCCCACCAGGCGGGGCATCTCCGAGCGCTGCAGGTCGCGCGCCTCCACCGGGGAGGGCGCGGCGGTGATGTCCGAGACGCGGATGATGGCGGTTGGACCGCCGGCCGAGGGGCTCGGCGTGGTCCCCAGGGCCGGGGTGGGCTTGCTGTCCGGCGGCAGCGTCTTCGCGGCGGGCTCCTCCGCCGGCGCCGCCGACAGGTCGGGGTTGCTCGCTCCGGGACGGTGGCTGGGAGCCGTCTTCGCCATGGCAGGCGCGGCCGGCGCCTGCTGCCGCGGGGAGCCCATCGGGGGCGTGGTGATGGGGCCGTCGAACTTGCCCTGGATCCCCAGGTCGTAGTCGCCGATCTCCACCAGGTCGCCTTCCTTGATCCGGGTGGGCGCGCTGATCTTCTCCCCGTTGACCCGCACGCCGTTGTAGGAGCCCAGGTCCTCGATCAGGACGTTGCCGTTCTGCCGGAGAAGGCGCGCGTGCCGGCGGGAGACGTTGCGCTCCGTCAGCCGGATGGTGTTGCCGTCCTGGCGCCCGATGGTGATCTCGTCGCGAAGCAGCTGGACGACGGTCTTGCGACCCTCGTCGTCCTCGATGATGAGCTTCATTTCGCTCCTTGGACCGGGCGGGGGCCTGCCGCCTCGGCCCCACCGTGACCATCCTATTGCAAATGACCGCGTGGACGGAAGAAGCCGGTTCTCCGCAACCTGCGAGCGATCCGGCGGTTCTTGCCCCGGCCGCGGGCGAGACCTTGTCCATCGCGGGTGTTCCCTGGGTGACGATCACCGTCCTCGCCCTGGCCCTGATCGACCTGCTGGTCGCCTCCGGGCTGCACGCCGGGGTGGCGCTTCCCTCCCTTCTCACCTACGGGGCCAAGGCCACCCCCCTGATCCTCGATCGGGGCGAGACCTGGCGGCTCTTTGCCGCGAATCTGTTGCACAAGGACCCCCTGCACCTCGCCTTCAACGCCTTCGCCCTCTGGAACGTGGGCGGGGCCCTGGAGCGGGCGGTCCGGCCCGCAGACTACGTGGCGCTCCTGATCTTCACCGCCCTGGGCACCACCCTGACGTCCGCCATCGGCGCCGACTCGATCTCGCTGGGAGCGTCCGGCATCGCCTTCGGCATGCTCGGAGCCGCGGCGGCCTTCGGCTGGCGGCGGGGGGTGCGCGGGAGCCTGCGCTCCTACTTCGGGCTGCGCATCGTGCCCTGGCTGCTGGCGCTGTTCGCTGCCGGACTGGGATCGGCGGGGGTGGACAACTGGGGGCACGCGGGCGGGCTGGGCACCGGCGCCGTCCTGGGCTTCTTCCTCACCCCGCGCCGCTGGCCGGGCGAGGCGGCGGGACGGCGGCTGGCGGCGGCGGCGGGGGCGCTTCTGGGGACCATCGCCATCGGCATGGTGCTGGCGCCGGCCTTGCCCGCCCTGGGGCCGCTGCGGGCGGGGCCTTCGGAGGTGGAGGTGAAGATCCCCCTCGGCTGGCGGCGCGCGGCCACCTCGCTGGACTCGGTCTCCTGGTCGAACGGCCTCACCGGCGGCTTCCGCAGCTCGGCGACGCTGGTCCAGGACCCGCCCTGCCGGGGCCGCGCCTGCGACTGCGATCGGGTGGTGCGCGCCGCGGTGCAGGAGGACCTCTGGCGGCTGGCCGACATGGGCCCGCTCAAGCAGATCAAGCTGGGCAAGGCGGCCCCCGTGCGCGGCCTCGCCGGCGCTTCGCGGGTGGACGGGGTGCTGGAGGGGGAGTCCGGCCAAACCTGGCTGAGCTCCGCCTGCATGGAGCGGGAGAGCGCGCCGGTGGCGCTGATCGTCCTGCAGCCCCCGGGCGGGAGCGCCTCGCTGATCGAGAGGATGGCGCCCACCCTGTCCTGGCCGGGCAAGCAGCGCTGAGGTCCCTTGCCGCTCTGCGGCCTGCGTGTTACGGGCGCACGACCCGATGGCGCGCCTTCCCACAGCGCTCGACACCCCCGCGCCCGAGGACTGGGGCGAGAGGCTCCCGCGCTTCGTGGGAGAGATCTCCTGGCTGCGCTGGCTGCTCCCGCTGAGCGGCGAGCGGCGCCTGCTGGTCGGATTCGCGCTCCTCGCCGGCCTGCTCTTCCTTCCCTGGCTGGGCGCCACCGGCCTCTGGGATCCCTGGGAGCCCCACTACGGCGAGGTGGCGCGGGAGATGATCTCGCGCGGCGACTACATCCATCCCTGGTGGGAGTCCGCCTGGTTCTTCTCCAAGCCCGCGCTCGATCTCTGGCTGATGGCCTCGGGCATGCTGGTGGCGAACACCAACGGCCCCGAGCGCTGGACGGGCATCTACACCGAGTGGTGCGTGCGGCTCCCTTACGCCGCCATCACCGCCCTGGGCGCGCTGCTCCTGTTCGTGATGGCGAACCGGCTCCTCACCCGGCGCAGCGCGGTGCTGGGGACCCTGGCCATCCTCACCAGCCCGCTCTTCTTCTTCCTCGCCCGCCAGGCGGTGCCCGACCCGGTGTTCGTCGGCCTTCTCGAAGGGGCGATGGCCTGCCTGATGATCGTCCTCTTCGCGGACGAGGAGCCCCGGCCGGGATGGGCGGCGGCCTTCTATTGCTTCGTCGGGTTCGCCACCCTTTCCAAGGGGCTGCTGGGATTCGCCCTGCCCGGCGCGGTGACCTTCTTCTACTGCCTGGTCACCGGCGAATGGCACCGGCTCCGCCGCCTGCACCTCCGGGCGGGATCGCTCATCGTCCTCGCCCTCTGCGCCCCCTGGTACGGGACGATGTTCGCCTTCGACGGCCGGGACGACGAAGGGAAGACCTTCTTCGAGCGCTTCATCATCCACGACCACTTCAAGCGCCTGGCGCTGGGCGTCCACACCACCACGCCGGGCGGGACGTTCACCTACTTCGTGGAGCAGATCGGCTACGACTGCTTTCCCTGGGTGTTCGCCTTCCCCGGCGCGGCCGCGGTGCTCGCCCGCCTGAAGCTGCGCCCGCAGACTCCGCGCGACCGGGCGCTGCTCTTCCTTCTCTTCTGGTTCCTGATCGGCTTCGCGGTGTTCGGCTTCTCGGTCACCAAGTTCCACCACTACGCCTTCCCCGTGCTCGCGCCGCTCCTCTTCTTCTGCGCCCTCTGGGTAGAGCAGGTGCTGGCCGAGGGGCTGCGGGCCAACGCGGGCACGCTCTTCGCCGGCGGCCTGCTCTACGGCCTGGTGGCGCACGACCT
>DATKAG010000458.1:0-7577 GCA_035498355.1 Myxococcales bacterium
CCGTGGCTCGGGGCATACGGGATACGCACCGCGTCACGAAGGAGGGGCGCCGCCGCGACCGGCCGTCCCGACGCGTCGACGCCGGCCTGCGGCGCCTTGTCCTCGTTGCTCTTGAATGTGACCTGCGGACTCATGCTGTTAGACTCCCGCGCGTCTTTGGAGGCCCGGATGGCGGAAAAGGTGCTCATGCAACAGGACGCCGCCGCCAACGACGAGCTTCTCAGCCCCGAGCGCACCGCCAAGGTCGCCGCGCACATCGACGACCCCTGCGACGAAGGGGGCTACGACGCCTTCTGCCGCGATCGGCATGGCCAGCTCTGCCAGTTCCACGAAGAGCTCTGTCACGCGCCGGATTATCCCTGCATCGACCGCTTGCGGCACTTCCTCGCGGTCAGGTTCCTCGAGGAGATCGCCCGCCGCCGGGCGCTGGAGCGGCACGGGTCATAGCAGATCCGCAAGCACGTCCTCGGCGAAGAGCGGGGCCACGCCCCCTCCGCCCACGATGTTCACCACCCTGCCCGGCGCCGCCCGGCAGACGCTGCCGCCGTCGGGCACCCCGGGGATGAGCGAGGCGTAGGTGCTGATGTCCAGGTGCAGCGGGAGCCTTTGCGCGCCCGCCTCCCCGCAGAGGAACCGGTCGATGGCCGGCGCGTCCACCAGCTCCTGCGCCACCCAGCTGCCCGGCTGGTCGGCGCGCGCCCCGGCGAGCGCCTTCCGGAAGGCCGCGGGACCGGCCTCGCGGCCGATCACCACGCTCTTGCCGCCATAGTCGTGGGACTTCTTCAGCACGAACGCGTCGCCATCCCCCAAGGCGGAATCCTCGATGTCGTCGAGCAGCCGCGTCCAGGGCACCAGCTCCGCCACCGCCGCCCGCTCCTCCTCGTCGAGGAGGCCCGAGCGGGCCGCCAGCGAGAGCTCGGCGAAGAGCCCCTTGGTCTCCAGCCACCCGTCCACCCGGTTCCACATCCCGTGCCTCTCCGGATCGAGGAACGCCTGCCCCAGAGGCGTCCCGGGCTCCACGTAGCGCGCGAAGAGATGGCGGTAGAGGACGCGGTGCGGATCGCCGTCCAGGACCACGTCCTTGGGGGTACAGGTCGCGGCCTCGATCCCCCGCTCGCGCAGGAGCGCCGCCAGCCCCAGAAGCTCGGTCCTCTGGGGATCGCCCTCGCGGTGCAAGAGCTGCACGCGCAGCGGCGCCTTCCTCTTCCGCGCCGCGGCGAGCAGCGCATCCAGCAGCCAGGGGGCGTTGTGCCCGGCCACCGGGGGACGCCCGGGCGCCACCCCTTCGGCCCAGCCGCGCGCGGCCGCATCGGAGTAGACCTGCATGGCGGGGATGGTGGCGTTCACCTCCAGCGCGCGCACCGCGCCCGAGCGGTCGACGAACCAGTCGATGCGCGAGTGCAACAGCTCCTCCGCCTCCCGCCAGCGCGCCGCCAGCGCCTCCTTCTCCAGCGGCGAGAGATGATGGAAGAGCAGCCGCGCCCTCGCAGGCCTGTGCTCGATGATCTCGTGCGCCACCTTCACCAGCGCCCGGGTGACCAGCCGCGCTCCCCGGCCCAGCGCCCCGAGCTCCTCCCGCGGCAGGGCGCAGGGGGAGAGGACGAGGGGGATGGGCGCGGGCCCGCGCATCAGCCCCAGCGCCGAGGCGCGCCCCTGCGCCCGCGCCGCCAGCTCGTCGCGCGCCGGGCCCGGCATCGCCAGGAGCCGCTCGTGGGCCGCGCGCGCCGCCGCCGTCAGCTCGAACAGGTGGATGCGCATTTCCCGGAACGCTACAGCTGTTCGGAGGAAAAAGCTCCGGCGAGCGCCAGGTCGGGCCGGTCCTCGTCGGCGGGCACCAGCGTCAGCTCGGTGACTTCCGGGCGGGCGCCGATGCGGACCATGGGCATCACCGAACCCGCGCCCCGGTTGACGTACAGATAGCTGCGGCCGGCGCGGTAGAGCCCGGCCACGAAGGGCGTGATCAGCCGCGCCAGCGAGAGCGAGCGGTGCAGCCAGAGCAACGCGAGCTGCCCCCCGTGCGTGTGCCCGGAGAGCTGCAGCTCGACGCCCAGGTCCTGGGCGCGGCGCCAGGTGTTGGGCTGGTGCGAGAGCAGCACGGTGGCCGTCCCTTCGGGGCGCCCGCGGAGCGCGGCCCCCAGGTCGAAGCGCCCGCCCCAGGGATCGTCCACCCCGCAGAGCCAGAGCCCCTCTCCCCGGGACTCGAGCAGCACCCCTCGGTTGCGCAGGACCTGCACGCCGGCCCGCGTCAGCTCCTCCTCCACCGCGTCGGGCCCCGCCCAGAAGTCGTGGTTCCCCAGGCAGGCGAAGATGCCCAGCCGGCTGGGGATGGAAGCGATCGCCTCGGCCGCCTGCCGGGCGAACTCCGGCGAGTTGTGCACGATGTCCCCGGTCACCACCACCAGGTCGGCCTTCAGCCGCGCCGCCCGCCGGGCGATGCCGCGCAGTCGCTCCCTGGTCACGTGCCGGCCCGCGTGCAGGTCGGAGAGCTGCACGATGCGGATGCCGTTCCAGCCCTCGGGCAGTCCGGCCACCGGGACGGTCACCTTCTCGCGCCGCAGCGCCCGGGCCCCGAAGAGCGCCCCGTAGGCGGCGAGCCCGAACGGCGCCAGCGCCACGGGCACAGGCATCGGCGACGGGCCCAGGTGGGCCACGGTCCAGCCCGCGCGCAAGAGCGCGTAGAAGAAGCTGCCCAGCCAGAACATGGTCCAGGGCGTCTGCAGCGCGGCGGCGAGGAAGCGGGGAAGGCGCGCCTTCTTCTTGCGGCGGAGGATCTCCGCCAGCATGGGCAGGTTGAGCGCCAGGAGCACCCCGGGCACGGTCAGCCCCAGGGCGATCTGGTCCTGGTCGGCGAGCCAGCGCACCAGGTCGGAGGCGGCCACCACCTGGGGAAGGAGCGTGAGACCCAGGACCAGGATGTAGAAGCGCGCCCTGCGCATCTTCAGAGGCTAACGCATGCCGGAGGCGAACGCATTCCGGGGGAAATTGACCCGTCCCGGCGCTTGCTTCTAGTCTCGAACAATCGCCATGACCCGGCACAGCCTGGCTCTCATCGCCCTCTTCGCGCTCGCCGCCCCTCGAGGCTTCGCGCAACCGGCGGAGAAGCCCAGGGCCTCGCTGGTGGTGGTGACCGAGGACGAGCCCGTGGAGACCCCGCCCGTACCCCAAGGTGAGGAACGGCGGGCCATCGGAGCGCGCATCCTCGACAACAGCGGACCGGTCCGAGAATGCTACGAGAAGCGCCTGCACGATCGCCCGTCGCTGCAGGGAAAGCTGGTGGCCCGGTTCGACATCGGCCCCGGCGGCAAGGTGATCGGCGCCTCGGCGGAGGGGATGAACGACCGCGAGCTTTCGGCCTGCGTCCTGGCCGCCGTCCGCAAGCTGGAGTTCGACAAGCCGCGCTCCGGCGGAAAGCTCCGCGTGGCCTACCCGTTCAGGTTCGAGCCGCGCGCGTCGAAGTAGGCTGGCAGGGCGGCAGGGCGCGCCCTAGCGTTGCCGGATGGCTTGGCAACCTTGGCTGGGCGCGGTCCCCGATTCCTCGGGCACCCGGTTTCGCGTCTGGGCGCCGAAGGCGCAGTCGCTCTCCGTGCGCATCGCAGGCGGGCAGGCCGTGTCGCTCTTGCCGGAAGGGGAGGGTTACTTCGCGGGCCGGATCGAAGGCGTCCGCCCGGGCGCCCGCTACCTCTTCCGCTTCCCGGACGGGCGGGAACGCCCCGATCCCGCCTCCCTCCAGCAGCCGGAGGGAGTACACGGGCCCAGCGAGGTGGTCGACCTGGCGGCGATCGCCCCGCGCACGCAGCGCGCCCGGCTGCCGCTGGAGAAGCTGGTCTTCTGCGAGATCCACCTCGGCACGTACACGGCCGAAGGGACTGCGGAAGCGGCGGCGCGCCACATGCCGGAGCTTGCCGAGGCGCTCTACACCGCCGTGGAGGTGATGCCGGTCGCCGCCTTTCCCGGCGAGCGCAACTGGGGATACGACGGGGTGGCGCCGTTCGCCGCCCAGGCCGGATACGGCGGCCCCGCGGGGCTCTCCCGCCTGGTGGACGCGGCCCACCAGGCCGGGCTGAGCGCGTTCCTCGACGTCGTCTACAACCACCTCGGCCCCGAGGGGAACTACCTGGGCGAGTTCGGGCCCTACTTCACCGGCCGGCACAAGACGCCCTGGGGCGACGCCCTCGACTTCTCGCTCCTGCCCGTGCGCCGCTACTTCGTGGAGAACGCGCTCCGCTGGGTCTCGCGAGCGGGAGGCGGCTTCGACGGGCTGCGCCTGGACGCCGTGCACGGCATCCTCGACGACTCGCCCCGCCACATCCTCCAGGAGATCGCGGAGGCGGTGCACGCCGAGGGCGGGCTGGCGATCGCCGAGAGCGACCTGAACGAGGCGAGGCTGATCGAGGGATACGGCCTGGACGCGAGCTGGGCGGACGACCTGCACCACGCCCTCCACGTCGCCTTGACCGGCGAGTCGCAGGGGTACTACGAGGACTTCCAGGATCCGATGCCGAAGATGGCGGCCGCAATCGAGCGCGGCTGGTACTACGAGGGCCAGCACAAGCCGAGCTTCGGGCGCAAGCACGGCACGAAGGCGGCGCACCTGCGCGCCCGCCACTTCGTGGTCTGCGCCCAGAACCACGACCAGATCGGCAACCGGGCGCGGGGCGAGCGCCTGGCAGCGCTCACCAACCCCGGAGGGCTGCGGGCGGCGGCGGCGGTGATCGCCCTGCAGCCGGCGCTCCCGCTCTACTTCCAGGGCGAGGAGTGGGGAGCGCGCGAGCCGTTCCAGTACTTCGTCTCCCACGGCGACCCCGCGCTGGTGGAGGCGGTGAGGAGGGGCCGGCGCGAGGAGTTCAGGAAGTTCGCCTGGGACGAGGTGCCCGACCCGTTCGCACGGGAGACCTTCCAGCGCAGCCGACTCGACCGCGCCCGCAAGGACCCGGAGGCCTTGCGCTGGCACCGGGCCCTGCTCGACCTGCGCCGCAGCCACCCGGCGCTGCGGGACGACTCCAGGCAAGGGGTCCGGGTCTCGACCGAGGGGAAGATCCTCATCCTGCGGCGGGGGCCGGTGCTGCTGCTGGCATCCTTCGACGCCGGGCCCGCGGAGGTCCGCCTTCCTCCGGGCCCCTGGCGCACGCTTCTCGACTCCGGCGCCGCCGCCGTCAGCGGCGATGCGGTCCGCTTCCAGGGGCGCGGCGCCCTGGTGCTGGAGCAAGGGTGAGGCTGAAGATCGTCCCGCTCGGCACCAGCGCCGGGCGGCCGACGCTCGTGCGCGGGGCTTCGGCGCTGGCCGTCGCCACCGAGGGCGCCTGGGTGCTCTGCGACTGCGGGGAAGGGGCGCAGCTTGCGGCCCTGCGGGCGGGCCTCAGCCTCTCCCGGCTCGACGCGGTGCTGATCACGCACCTGCACGGCGACCACTTCAACGGGCTGCCGGGCCTCTTGGGCACCCTCGGCCTCGAGGGGAGGCAGCGGCCCCTGGTGGTGGCCGGGCCCGCCGGGATCACCTCGCTCCTGCAGCACCTGGCGCACGCGGGCTCGCTGGGCACAGGCGACATGGAGGTGCGCGTCTTCGAGCAGCAGGGAAACGGCGGGGAGCTGCGCATCGAGGGATCGCAGTTCCTGGTGGAGAGCCGCCCGCTGGAGCACCGGGTGCCGACCTACGGGTACCGGGTGGCGCTGCCCGACCGGCCGGGGACGCTGGACGTGGAGAAGTCCGACGCCGCCGGCGTGCCGCGCGGCCCCCTGCTCGCGGACCTGAAGGCGGGCCGGCCCGTCACCCTGCCCGATGGCCGCGTGGTCGCGCCCGACGGGCTGGTGGGTCCTCGCCAGCGCGGCGCCTCGATGGCCTACGCGCTGGACACCGTCCCCTGCCCTTCCGCCGTGGAGCTTGGCCGCGGGGTGGACGCCTTGGTGCACGAGGCGACCTACGAGGACGCCCGGGCGGCGCTGGCCCACGAGCGCGGCCACTCCACCGGAGTGGAGGCGGCCCGCATCGCCGCCGAGGCGGAGGCCGCGGCGCTGGTGCTCACCCACTTCTCGCCCAGCGTCAGCGGGGACGCGCTGGCGGAGGAGGCGCGCGCCATCCACCCGCGGATCATTGCGGCGCAGGATCTGGGAGAGATCGCGTTGACGTGATCGTTGACGTTGACGTTACGTTGACGTGGACGTGAACGGCGACGATCACGTCCACGCCTGCGTGACGCCTACGTCCACGATCACGATCGGAACCGGTCGAACACCTCCGGCACCAGCCCCGAGGCCGCGAACTCCGCGTCCACTCCGGCGAGGAAACGGCCCGGGTCGCAGGGTGCCATCGCGGCGAGCGGGTCGGGACGATCCAGCAGGCGGTCGAGGCTGCCGATGTCGAAGGCGTCGGGATCGATGGAGTCGATCTCGCTCCAGTCGAGCGGCGTGGCCACCGTAGCCCGGGGCCGGGCGCGCAAGGACCAGGGCGCGATCACCGTGGCGAGCGGATTGTTCCGCAGCCAGTCGACGAAGACGCGCTCGCCGCGCAGGGCGACGCGGAAGGTGAGGGTCAGCTCTTCTTGGTGCCGGGCGGCGAGGAGGGCCGCGAATTTCTGCGCCGCGATCGCCAGCGCCTCGCTGGAGGCGGAGGGCCGGATCGGCGCCACCAGGTGATAGCCCTTGGAGCCCGTGGCCAGAGGAACGCTGGCGAGCCCGTGCGCTTCGAGCGCACTGCGGACGATGTGCGCCGCGCGCCGCACCAGGGCGAACGAGCCGGGCGGCGGATCGAGATCGATCACCAGGCGATCGGGGTGGAGGAGGTCTGCGGCCAGGGCGGTGGTGACGTGCAGCTCGATGGCCCCCTGGTTGGCGAGATACGGGATGTCCTCCGCCCGGCGCAGGACGGGGTAGACGGTGACGTTTCCCGCCGTCCTGGCCGGGTGCTTCTTCGAGGCCGCGCGGCTGCGGGGCACGGGAAGGCGCCCGATCGACTCCGGGGAGTGAGGCGGGACGTTCTTCTGGAAGAAGCCCGGCCCGGCCAGCCCCTTGGGGTAGCGGCGGATGGAAAGCGGGCGCCCCTCGACGTGGGGGAAGAGGCGCGAAGCGACCCGCTCGTAATAGGCGACCACGTCGCCCTTGGTCCGGCCGATCTCCGGAAAGACGATCCGATCCGGGTTCGAGACCTCCACCGGCAGTCAGCGCAGCTCGGTGCGCAGGCGGAGGTAGTTCGCCAGCCGGTACTCGTCCCCGTTCTGGATCACCCGGCGCTCGATCCTCCCCGGACCGAACCAGGTGCCGTGCTCGCTGCCCATGTCCTGGAGCACCCATCCCTCATCGCCCTGGAGGATCTGCGCGTGCCGGGTCTCGATCCGCGGGGAGTTGATCCAGACGTTGCACTGCCGGCCGCTGCCGATCACGCAGGGCAGGTCGATCACCTCCACCGGCATGCCCCGGCCGTCCAGCCCCCGCCCGTCGAGCAACAGGTAGAGGCGCCGGGGCAGAGGGCTCTTGCTCGCCGGCGCGGGAGGAGGAGCGGGAGCCGGCGGGCGCTGTTCGGGCTTCTCTTCCGGAGGCAGGGTGGCGAGCAGCACCCGCAGCGCGCGAAGCTCCGCCTCCTCCTC
>DATKAG010000459.1:0-6701 GCA_035498355.1 Myxococcales bacterium
TCGCGTCGGCGAGTGTGCTGCACAACGGCGACGTCTTGATGTGCACCCACGACTGGGCGCGCGAGGAGGTGCTCGGGAATCTGCGCGAGCATTCGTTGGCCGAGCTGTGGAACGGGCCGCGGATGCGCGCCAACCGGGAGCAGACCCGCGAGCACCGTCCCCCGGACCCGGCCTGCGCCTCCTGCGATCGGGTGTGCAAGTCGTTCTTTGCCGAGCGGCCGCCCCGCTTGCCTACTGTCTGAGATCGACGTCCAGGCGGTGCTGCACCCCGTCCCGGATGGTCACCTCCGCCGCCCGCCAGCGCTCCAGGCGCGGGGAGCCCACCCGGACGGAGTGGTGCCCGGAGGTGAGCTCCAGCAGCAGCGGCGTGGTCCCCCGCAGCGTGCCGTCGACGTAGACCTCGGCCTCCAGCGGCGTGGAGGTGATGCGCAGGTCCCCGTGCGCGGGGGCGGGCACGCCCACGATGGCGGACTCGATGAAGCGCCGGGCCCTGGCCGGCGCCGCGAGGAGGATGGCCACGGGCAAGGCGAAGATCAGCACCGCCGCGCCCACCGCCACGGTCTTGAGCAGCCGCCGCCGGGGCGGCGGAACCCGGGGGAACAGCGGCCGGGCCTCGAGCCGGCTGGAGTCGACGCCGGAGGGCCGGCCCGCCGGCGGCGGCTCGGAGCGCGGGACGTTCACCGCCGTCGCGGCGAAGGAGATGAGCGCATCGGCCGCGTGCGCCTGCAGCCATTCCGCCAGCGCCAGGTCGGGGTCGTTGGGCGGCGGGCAGGCGCGGAGCAGCGCCTCGGCCATCGCGGAAGCGCTGGGGAAGCGCCGGCGCGGGTCCGGATCGGTGGCCCGCTCCACCACCTCGCGCAAGGCCGGGCCGCATTCGACGTCGGCCGCCTCGGCGATCACCCGCCCCAGCGAGAAGATGTCCGCCGCGGGGCCCACCTTCCTGCCCTTCGCCTGCTCGGGCGCCATGTACCCCCGCTTCCCTTTCGGGCCGCCGGCCATCTCCGGGTCGCCTTCCGCCCGGGCCACCCCGAAGTCTCCCAGGTAGACCGCGCCGGAGCGGGAGAGCAGCACGTTGTCGGGAGCGACGTCGCGGTGGACGATCTGCAGCGGCTCCCCCCGGGGGCCCCGGGCGGCATGGGCCGCGTGAAGCGCGTGCGCAACCTGCACGCCGATGTGCGCCGCCAGCGCCTCGGGGATGAGGGCGTTGTGTCGCCGGGCGACCTTGAGCACCGTGCGCAGCGAGGCGCCGTCGACGAAGTCCAGCACGAAGACCGGCCCGTGCTCCTCGCTCTCCAGGTAGTCCAGGGCGGAGACGATGCCCGGATGGTGCAGGGAGCCCACCACCCGGGCCTCCTCGGCCAGCATGGCGGCCAACCCCGCGTCCCCGCGCCGTTCCGGCGCGAGCACCTTGATCACCACCCGGCGGCGGAAGGCGCCCGCCCCCTCCAGCACCGCGAGCCAGACCTCGCCCATCCCCCCGAGCCCCAGTCGCTGCTCGAGGACGTACCTGCCGCCGATGCGTTCGCCTGCCTGCAAGCGTGGACCTGCGTTCCTTGACACACCCCTCTCCGTACTTACTGTACCGCCGCACTGCGGCACAGCCCTAGATGACCGCGGGAACATTCAGGGAGCGAGCGCACAAATGGCGAAGAAGATCATCGGAATCGACCTGGGAACCACCAACTCCGTGGTGGCGATCATGGAGGGGCGCGACCCCAAGGTGATCGAGAACGAGGAAGGCCACCGGCTCACCCCCTCGGTGGTCGGCTTCTCCAAGGACGGAGAGATCCTCGTCGGCCAGGTCGCCCGCCGGCAGGCGATCACCAACCCGGAGAACACGGTCTACTCCATCAAGCGCTTCATGGGGCGCAAGTTCGATGAGACCTCCAGCGAGCAGAAGCGGGTGCCCTTCAAGGTGGTGAGGGGGGACAACGGCGACGCCACGGTGGAGATCCAGGGGAAGAAGTGGAGCCCGCCGGAGATCAGCGCCAAGGTCCTGCAGAAGCTGAAGCGGGCCGCCGAGAACTACCTGGGCGAGACGGTGAGCGAGGCGGTGATCACCGTCCCCGCCTACTTCAACGACGCCCAGCGCCAGGCCACCAAGGACGCCGGCCGCATCGCCGGGCTGGAGGTGCGCCGCATCATCAACGAGCCCACCGCGGCCGCCCTGGCCTACGGCCTGGACAAGAAGAAGGACGAGGTGGTGGCCGTGTTCGACTACGGCGGCGGCACCTTCGACATCTCCGTGCTGGAGGTGGGGGAGAACGTCGTCGAGGTGGTGGCCACCAACGGCGACACGCACCTGGGCGGCGACGACATGGATCAGAAGATCATGGACTGGCTGATCCAGGAGTTCCGCGGCGAGACCGGCATCGACGTCTCCAAGGACAAGATGGTGCTCCAGCGCCTGAAGGAGGCTGCGGAGAAGGCGAAGATCGAGCTCTCCAGCACCATGGAGACGGAGATCAACCTGCCCTTCCTCACCGCCGATCAGACCGGGCCCAAGCACCTGGTGAAGAAGCTCAGCCGGGCGAAGTTCGAGCAGATGTGCGAGGACCTCTTCAACCGCGCGCTGGAGCCCACCAAGAAGTGCCTGGCGGACTCGAAGAAGAGCCCCAAAGAGATCGACGAGGTGATCCTGGTGGGCGGGGCCACCCGGGTGCCCAAGCTGCAGCAGATCGTCAAGGACTTCTTCGGCAAGGAGCCCAACCGCTCCGTCAACCCCGACGAGGTGGTGGCCATCGGCGCGGCCGTGCAGGGAGGCGTGCTCACCGGCGAGGTGAAGGACATCCTCCTGCTGGACGTCACCCCGCTCAGCCTCTCCATCGAGACCCTGGGGGGCGTGGCCACCGCGCTCATCCCCCGGAACACCACCATCCCCACCAAGAAGTCGGAGGTGTTCAGCACCGCCGCCGACGGCCAGACCAGCGTGGAGGTGCACGTGCTCCAGGGCGAGCGGCCGATGGCCCGCGACAACAAGACCCTGGGCCGCTTCCACCTGGACGGGATCCCCCCCGCTCCCCGGGGAGTGCCGCAGATCGAGGTCACCTTCGACATCGACGCCAACGGCATCGTGCACGTGGCGGCCAAGGACCGGGCCACGGGCAAGGAGAACAAGATCACCATCACCGCCAGCTCCGGCCTCTCCCGGGAGGACATCGACAAGGCGGTGAAGGAGGCCCAGTCGCACGAGGCCGAGGACAAGGAGCGGCGGGAGGAGATCGAGGTGCGCAACCGGGCCGACAACCTGGCCTACGCCACCGAGAAGTCGCTCAAGGACCTGGGCGACAAGATCCCGGCGGAGACGAAGAGCGACCTGGAGGCCAAGGTGAAGGCGGTCCGGGACGCGCTCAACGGCACCGACGTGGCGGCGGTGAAGAGCGCCACCGAGACGCTGATGCAGGCCTCGCACCGCATGGCGGAGCAGGCCTACAAGGCCAGCGGCGGCGCCCCGGGCGGGGCGGGTCCCGCGGGTCCCGAGGCCGGCGGCGCGCAGCCCGGCGGCGAGGCCGGGGGAGCGAAGAAGGACGACGTGGTGGATGCCGAGTTCGAGGAGCAGAAGTAGCCTCGCGGGCCTTTGCCGCTGAAGATCGCCACCTGGAACGTGAACGGCATCCGCGCCCGGGCGGGCGAGGTGCTGCAGTTCATCGAGCGCGAGGCGCCCGACGTACTCTGCCTGCAGGAGATCAAGGCTTCGCCCGAGCACGTCCCGGTCCCGCTCTGCGACCTGGCCGGGTACTGGTGCTTCTGGCACGGGCACAAGGGGTACTCGGGCGTCTCCCTCCACCTGCGCAAAGGCGCCTTTCCCGGGCGCCCCCGCTTCACCCATCCGGAGTTCGACCACGAGACCCGCATCGTCACCGCCCGGCTGGGCGACCTGCTCGTCGCCTCCGCCTACGTGCCCAACGGGGGGAAGGACCTGCCGGCGAAGATCCGCTTCCTGGAAGGGCTGGATCGCTTGGCGGCGGTGGCGCAGGCGGAGGGGGTGAAGCTGGTCCTCTGCGGGGACCTGAACGTGGCGCGCGAGGAGCGCGACGTGCACCCCAAGCTTCGCAAGCAGGACCAGATCGGCACCACCCCCCTGGAGCGCGACCTGTTCGCCCGCCTGCTCTCCCGCGGCCTCGTGGACCTGGCGAGGAAGTTCGCGCCCGACGACGACCGGCTGTTCACCTGGTGGGCGCCCTGGCGGAACCTGCGCGAGCGCAACATCGGCTGGCGCATCGACTACCTGCTGGCCGCGGCTTCGCTGGCGGAGAAAGCCACGTCCTGTGCGGGGTTCCGCGAGTTCGGCACCAGCGACCACGGGCCCCTACAAGCGATCTTCCAGGTGGAGGCGCCGGGTTACGAGGCGGCGCCCGAGCCGGAGCCGGCTCCGCCGCCGGGACAGATCCCCCTCCTCTGATCTTCCCCGGCCCACGAAGGCCCACATCGCCTCCCCGGGGCGCACGGGCCACCCCTTTCGACCTCCACGCGCGGAACTCTAGGTTGCTACTTCGTGTTCTGGGCAAAGACCTACGATCGCGCCAAGACGCTGGGGGCGGCGGACAAGGCCCGCTCCCGCGGCCGCGTGCGCAAGGCGGTGCGCCTCTATCTCAAGGTCCTCGAGCACGCCGCGGAAGACCTCGCGGTGCGCGCCAAGGTGGCGCCGCTGCTCGGGCGGCTGGGGCGCTGGGAAGAGGCGCGCCTCAACTTCGACAAGGCCGCCGGCGGATACCTGGAGGCGGGCTTCGCCCCCAAGGCCATCGCGGTGTGGACGGTGGCGGCGCAGACCTTCCCCGAGCAGGTGGACTACTGGGAGCGGATCGCCAACGAGCAGGCGAAGCGGGGCAAGCGGCAGGACGCGGTGCTGGCCCTGCTCCAGGGGCGCTCGATGCTGCGCAAGAAGCGGCAGCGGCCGCTGGCCACCCTGCTCCTCCGCCAGGTGCTGGAGCTGGAGCCGGGCCACCTGGACGCCACCCTCGATCTCGCCGACCTGCTCCGCCGCGACGGCACCCGGGAAGAGGCCAAGCGGCTGCTCTCCGGCCTTTTGGTGCGCATCGGCAAGGTCCGCAGCCTGCGGCGCCGGGTGCGGTTCGCGCAGTTCTGGGTGGAGCCGTCTTTCCGCGGCGCCCTCGATTGGGCTTTCGCTCGCTGAAGTGCACACGCAGGGAAGGAGGAAGCGATGGAACGCCTCTACTTCTGGCCGACGAATCCGGCGGCGTCGTTGTTCGCGCTCTGGGTTCTCAGCCAGGTTTTCCTCTACGCGGCGCGGGTGCCGATGCACCGGGCGCTGCGCGAGGTGGGCCGGCTGCTGGGCGGCGCCTTTCGCATCGGGGCGCGCTGGTGCCGCGGCCTGGCGGGCGTCGCCGCGCGGCGCGACCACGAGATGATCGTGGAGATGGGCAAGGGGGACACCGAGGCCAAGATCGGCCGCGAGTTCCACCGCATCGAGGGGGCCTTCGCCAAGGAGCTGGCCCGCTATCCCGACCTGCACCGCAAGCTGGATGACGTGGTCACCAAGGTGGACGCCGACTTCCAGGAGTGCGCCACGGCGGCCCCGGCGGCGCCCGGCTGGAGCGAGGCGGTCGCCGCGGTGTCCAAGATGCCGCCCAACATGGACGCCACCGTCAAGAAGGTGCTGGAGGAGATCCAGAAGTCGGCGGTGGCGGGGGAGAAGAAGGCCCTGGGCGAGTTCCGCGAGGCCACCGCCAAGAAGCACAAGATCCTCTCCAGCATGGCCCCGGCCTGGAAGGAGCTGCAGAAGCTGGCCACCGAGGTGGCCCGGGCGGTCTCCGGGGCGCTGGAGGCCACCAAGCGCATCGACGGCTTCATGTCCTCCTACGAGAAGGTGCGCGCGGCCGACCAGAAGGCGACCCGGGCGCTGGGCTGGAACGCCACCCAGCTGTTCGTGGTCTCGCTGCTGGTGATGGCGGTGGCCATGGGCGGCGCGTTCGTGAACTTCAACCTCATCGCCCTGCCCATGAGCGAGTTGGTGCCCTCGGGCAGCCGGATCGGGGGCATGCCGGTGGCCACGGTGGCCGCCCTGGTGGTGGTGCTGATGGAGGTGGCGGCCGGCGTCTTCGCCATGGAGATGCTGGGCATCACCGGCTTCTTCCCCAAGCTGGAGCTGCTGCCCAAGTCGCGGCGGCGGATCATCCTCACCGTCGCCCTGGGCGGGCTCTTCATGCTGGCCTGCATCGAGGCCTCGCTGGCGGTGCTGCGCGAGCAGATCGTGGAGTCGTCCACCGCCCTCAAGGCCTCGCTGGCGGGCGTGCACGAGACGGCGGTGGCGCAGACGGCCAGCTCGCGGATCCCGGTGGTGGGCCAGGCGGTGCTGGGGTTCATCCTCCCCTGGATCCTGGCGATGGTGGCGGTGCCGCTGGAGACGATGATCTCCACCGGCGGGCACATCGTGCTCAGCGCCGCCACCGGCCTTCTGCACCTGTTGGGGATGATCTGCCGGCTGGGCGGCCACGGGATGCGCTACCTCTGCGAGGGAGCGCGGCACCTCTACGACATCTACATCGTCATCCCCCTGCAGATCGAGCGGATGGTGGGCAGCGGCGCGCGCGGCGCCGGTTCCTCGGTGGGGCTGCGCGGGCAGGAGGCGCGGCGATGAGGCGGGCGCCGATCGTGGCGGCGGCCCTGCTCGCCGGCTCCTGTTCGAGCGGCGCGCAGTACGCGCAGGCGATCGTCGCCCTGGTGGACGTGTCCGGGACCTA
>DATKAG010000460.1:0-2722 GCA_035498355.1 Myxococcales bacterium
CGACGAAGAAGGGCAGCCAGCTGCGCACCGCCTTCCCGGTGCGCTGCAGCGCGCTGCCCCCCAGAAGGCTCATACCTTCTCCGCGGCGCCGCGCCCGAGCAGCCCGGAGGGCTTCACCAGGAGGATGAGGATGAGGATCCCGAAGGCGACGGCGTCGCGCCAGGAGGAGCTGGTGTAGCCGGAAACGAGCTGCTCGGCGAGCCCGAGCAGGAGCCCTCCCAGCATGGCCCCGGGGACGTTGCCGATCCCTCCCAGCACCGCGGCCACGAAGGCCTTGAGCCCCGGCATCAGGCCCATCAAGGGGTGCACGCTGGGGTACTTGCTGGCGTAGAGGACGCCGGCCACCGCGGCCAGCACCGAGCCGAGCACGAAGGTGAAGCTGATCACCAGGTCGATGTTCACACCCATCAGCGCAGCCACCGAGGGATTGAAGGAGACGGCGCGCATGGCGGTGCCCATGCGGGTATGGAAGACGATCCGCTGGAGCAGGAACATCAGGGCCAGGCTGGTGACGATGGTCACCAGGTCGACGTAGCCGATGGAGATGCCGGCGATCGCCGAGGCCGGGCGGTGGGGGAGGATCCCGAAGGCGCGGGGGTTGGGGCCGAAGACGAGCTGGCCGCCGTACTCCAGAAGGAAGCTCACCCCGATGGCGGTGATCAGGGAGTTCAGCCGGGGCGAGGAGCGCAGGGGCCGGTAGGCCAGCCGCTCGATCAACAGTCCCACCACGCCGCAGACCACCATGGCGAAGAGGGTGACGGCCAGGGCGCTGGGGATGCCGGGATTGCGCGACTGCCCGGTCCAGACAGAGGAGGCGTACCAGCCCATCATCGCCCCCAGCATGAAGACGTCGCCGTGGGCGAAGTTGATCAGCTGCAGGACGCCGTACACCATCGTGTAGCCGAGCGCGATCAGCGCGTAGATGGCGCCGAGCGACACTCCGTCGACGACGCGCTGCAAAAAATCGATCACGCGAGGCTACTTTACTTCTTCGGATGCTCGCCTGCGGGTACGCCCTGGGGCTGGCCGGTGTTGGCGGCGGTCTGGGCCGGGCTGCCGGCGCCGACCGCGGGCTCCCGCGTGGGGGTGGGGATGTTGCCCGGCGAGGGATTCGGGGCGGTATTTCCCTCGGTCTTCTTGGGCGAGGGCGTGCCGGCCGGGCTGTTCTCCGCCGTCGGACCCTCGGGCTGGATGCGGCCGGAGAACTCGTACTTGCCGCCCTTGGCGATCTTCAGCACCACCGCCGGCTTGGTGGCGTTGCGCTTCTCGTCCATGGTGATGTCGCCCGTCACGCCCTTGTAGTTCTTGGTCTGCGCCAGCGCCTCGCGGATGGAGGGCCCGCTCAGGTCCTTGGCCCGCTTCATGGCGTCGAAGAGCATCCCGGCGGCGTCGTAGGCCTGCGCGGCCAGCGAGTCGGGGACCTGCCCGCTGTACGCCTTCTTGAACTTGACCACGAACTCCTGGATGCGCGGGCTGGGATCGTCCACCGAGTAGTGGTTGGAGAAATAGCTTCCTTCCAGGGCCGCGCCGCCGATCTCGTAGAGCTTCTCGCTGTCCCAGCCGTCGCCGCCCAGCAGCGGCACGGTGAGGCCCACCTCGCGCGCCTGCCGCGCAATCAGGCCCACGTCGGTATAGTAGCCAGGGACGTAGAGGGCCTGCGGGCTGGCTCCCTTGATGTTGGTGAGCTGGGCCTTGAAGTCCACGTCGCCCGAGGAATAGCTCTCGTTGTCGACGATCTGCCCGCCCATCTTGGTGAAGTTGTCGTTGAACACCTTGGCCAGGCCCACCGAATAGTCGTTGCGCACGTCGCGGAGGATGGCCGCCTTCTTCAGCTTCAGGGTCTCGGTGGCGAACTTGGCCATCACATAGCCCTGGAAGGGATCGATGAAGCAGGCGCGGAAGATGTAGTCGCCTACCGCGGTCACCTTCTCGTTGGTGGAGGAGGGCGAGACCATCGGCACCTTGGCCGCCTGGGCCTTGGGGGCCATGAAGAGCGAGCGGGTGGAGGCCACCTCGCCCAGCAGGGCGATGACGTGCTCGCTGGAGATCAGCCGGGTGGCGGCGGTGGCGGCCTCCTCGGGCTTGCCCTCGTCGTCCAGGGCGATCACCTGCACCTGCTTGCCCTGGATTCCGCCCCCGGAGTTGACCTCCTTCACCGCCAGCTGGATGCCGCGGTCGCTGGAGGTGCCGAAGGTGGCTTCGGTCCCCGTCATGGAGCCGACCTCGCCGACCTTGATCACGCTGGTGTCAGCGGCACCTACGTTTCCGCCGCCCTGCTCCTCCTTCTTGCAACCGGCTGCGAGGACGAGCGCACAGACGAGAAATTTCGCGGAGATGCGGCGCATGGGGACGCTCCGTGCAGGAGGCAAAAAGCGAGCCTGCTTAACATTGTGTTTTGAGGGGATCAACCTTGCCGTGACCTGTGGCGCATCGTAGGCTCCCAAGGTGTCCGCTCCCCGCATCCTGGTCGTGGACGACAACCCGGAGCTGCTCACGCTTCTCTCCTCGGCCTTCGAGGAGGCCGGCTACGATGTGCAGAGGGCGCCCCGGGGCCGAACCGCGCTGGATCTGGCGCGAAAAGACAAGCCCGACCTGGCGGTGATCGACGTCCTCTTGCCCGACCTGATGGGCTTCGACGTGGCCGAAGCGCTGCGGCGGATGGGGGTGCCGTTCGTCTTCATGTCCGGCGTCCACAAGGGGGGCCGGACCGTCGCCAATGCCC
>DATKAG010000461.1:0-3298 GCA_035498355.1 Myxococcales bacterium
GGGCGGGCGGCCTGCGCCACCGTCACGGGATGCACGTCATTGCCGGTGGCCCGCGAAACGTCAGCGACCGGCGGGCCGAAGCCGTGCCCCCGTCCCCGCGGGACGGTCGCCTGCGGGCCGCTCAGCGGCCGGACCTGGGTGACCACGGGGAACGTCTTCTGCGAGGGCAGCGCCACCCTGGAGATGGGCCGCGTGAAATGCTGCTCGGGAACGGCCACCCACGCCGGGTGGTGGTATCCGAAGACCACTCCCGGGGGCCCGAGCGGGCACCAGGTGACGTAGCCGGCGCCGTATCCCCAGGTCACCCAGGCGGGAGCCCAGACGATGCCCGGGATCCAGTACCAGCCGACGCCGACCGTCCAGTTCCAGCGGCCGTAGTGGTAGGCAGCCCAGCCCCAGGGATCGTCGGAGGTGAACGTCCAGCCCCAGTCGGTGAGCACCCATTGCCCGTAGTAATACGGCCGCCAGCCCCAGCCGACGGCCGGCACCCAGACGCGCCCGTAAGGCGCAACCCAGGTCCAGGATCCGTACGGCGCGAGCTGGTCGTAGAAGACGGCGTCGCTGGAGACGTCGGTGCCGGGAGGCGGGGGAGGGGCTTCGGCCTGGTAGCCCTGGTAGCCCGGATCGTACGGCGGCAGCGACGCGTCGTACGGCGCCGGGGGCGGCGGCTCGACGGGCGGGCTCTGCCGCACCTGCTCGCTGCCGTACAGGCAGCCGGAGGCCGCCAGGGTCAGGACGAGCAGATTCCGCAGGCGACGCATGACCGAATCTCCTCCCACCCTTGGACGGACGTTCGGCGGATCCGATTCACAAACCCCACCGGAAGTGTAAGGCGCCCCGAGGGCGCACGCTTGGCGGCCGGGCAGGCGCCGCAACGGGTGCGCTCAATGCCGGTACCCGTGCGCGATGGGGAACCGCCAGCCCTCCCCGAACGCCCGGGCCGTCACCCGCAGGGCGGGCGCCGCCTGCCGCCGCTTGTACTCGCTGCGAACCACCAGCTTGAGAACCCGCCGCACCAGGTCCTCGGCGAAGCCCCGCTCGATCAGCCGCCGGGCGCCCAGGTGCTCCTCGATGTGGCCGCGCAGCACCCGGTCCAGCTCGTCGTAGGGCGGCAGCGTGTCCTGGTCGGTCTGGTTCTCGCGCAGCTCGGCGGTGGGGGGACGGGTGAGGATGCGGGAGGGAATCAGCTCTCCATCCCGGTTGAGCCAGCGACAGAGCGCATAGACGGCGGTCTTGGAGAGGTCGCCGATGGCCGCCAGCCCGCCCGCCATGTCCCCGTAGAGGGTGCAGTAGCCGGTGGCCAGCTCGCTCTTGTTCCCGGTGGAGAGGAGCAGCGCGCCGGTCTTGTTGGAGAAGGCCATCAAGAGCGTGCCGCGGATGCGCGCCTGCAGGTTCTCCTCGGTCACGTCGGGCTTGCGGCCGGCGAAGATGGGCGCCAGCGCGGCCAGGTAGGACTGGAAGATGGGCTCGATGGCGATGGCCTGGAAATGAATGCCCAGCCGCCCCGCGAGCACTTCCGCGTCCTCGTTGCTCATCGAGGCGGTGTAGCGCGAGGGCATGGCGAAGGCGGTGACGTTGCCCGGGCCCAGGGCGCGCGCGGCCAGCACCGCCGTCAGCGCCGAGTCGATTCCCCCGCTCAGTCCCAGCACCGCGCTGGTGAAGCCGGTCTTCACCGTGTAGTCGCGGATCCCCAGGGTGAGCGCGTCCGCCAGGTCGCGGCAGGTGTCGTTCGAGAGGTCGTCCTCGTACGCGGCCACCACCGCCAGCGCACCGGGCGCCTCCGCGGCCCGGTTGGAGACCTGCGCGGACGCCTCGGCGCGCGCGCTCTGCCTCGGCCTGAGCGAAAGCTCCTCGACCAGCAGGTCCTCGGCGAAGGCGGCCGCCTCGCGCTGCACCTCTCCGTCCGCCAGCACCAGCAGCGAGCGGCCGTCGAAGATGAGGGAATCGTTTCCGCCCACCAGGTTGCACATGGCGACGGGCAGCCCGTGCCGGCGGGCCGCCGCCCCCAGCATGCGCCGGCGCACTTCCGGCTTGCCCATGGCGTAGGGGGAGGCGCTGAGGTTGAGGATGGCCTCGGCGCCCTTGGCGGCGAGCTCCTCGATGGGGTCGCGCGGGTAGCGCTGCTGCTTCCAGAACTGCTTGTCGTTCCAGAGGTCCTCGCAGATGGAGACGCCCAGCTTCGCCCCGGCGACCGTCAGGAGTGCGCCCGGCTCCGGCGCGGGATCGAAGTGGCGCTGCTCGTCGAAGACGTCGTAGGTGGGCAAGAGGCACTTGCGGATCACCGCCTGCACCCCCCCTTCCTGGAGGAGCGCCACCGCATTGTACAGTCCGGCCCCCGGCCCCCGGTGCCGCTCGGGGAAGCCGACCAGGGCGGGGATGCGGCCGAACACCGGATCCTTCGCCATCTCCTCCAGCGCCGCCCGGCACTGCTCGACGAACTCGTTCAGCTCGAGCAGGTCCCTGGGCGGATATCCGCAGAGGGAGAGCTCGGGGAAGAGCACGAGCTGCGCGCCCCGGACCAGCGCGGCCTTGGCGCGGTCGAGCATCAGCGCCGCGTTGGCCTGGAACGCGCCCACCGTGGTGTCGATCTGCGCCAGAGCGATCTTCATGGGCTGCCGTTAACCCCAAGGGGGGCCTGCGTCAATGCGCCAGGGCCGCCCTGTGCGCTTCCGGGCCTCCTGCGCCCGGGACACATGCGCCCCGCCGGGCGTTTTGGTACATCCCCGGCGTGCACGACGATCTCGAGCAGCGGAAGTCCCAGCACCTGGACCTGATCAAGCGCCCGGAGGTGGAGCCGGACGGCGCCGACACCTTGCTCGGTTGCGTGAGGCTGGTGCACCGGGCCGCGCCGGAGCTGGCCCTGGACGAGGTCGACCTCTCGGCCAGCCTCTGCGGCAAGGCGCTGCGGGCGCCGCTGATGATCAGCGGCATGACCGGCGGCACCGAGCGGGCCGGGAAGATCAACCACGACCTGGCGGCGCTGGCGGCGGAGATGGGGCTGGCCTTCGGGGTGGGATCGATGCGCATCCTCCTCGACCAGCCCGAGCTCTTGCCCACCTTCGCGGTGGCTCCCGCACGGCCGCCCCTGCTCCTCGCCAACCTGGGAGCGCAGCAGCTCGCCCAGCGGGGCAGCGCCGCGGCCCTCACCTTGATCGAGATGCTGGGGGCCGACGGCATCGCCATCCACCTCAATGCCGCCCAGGAGCTGGTGCAGCTGGAAGGAGACCGCGACTTCCGCGGCTGCCTCGACGCCATCGCCGCGCTGGCCGAGGAGATCGGCCCCGACCGCGTGCTGGTG
>DATKAG010000462.1:0-4374 GCA_035498355.1 Myxococcales bacterium
GCCAGATGCGTGATCCGGGCAGGCGGATCGGTTAGATCCCTTGAGGATGCCCCCGGACGTCGAAGTCACCGACGAGCTTCTGCACGCGCTCCCCAAGACCGACCTGCACTGCCACCTGGACGGCTCGCTCCGCCTGCGCACCATGCTGGAATTGGCCGAGCAGCAGGGGATCCGGCTGCCCGCGGACAGCGAGGACGGGCTGGCGAAGTCGATGAAGATCGGCCAGCGGCACGGGAGCCTGGAGGAGTACCTCAAGGGCTTCGACATCACCCTCAGCGTCCTGCAGACGGAGGAGGCGCTCTACCGCGCCGCCCACGAGCTTGCCCTGGACGCCGCGGCGGAGAACTGCCGGCTGATCGAGGTGCGCTACGCCCCGGTGCTCCACCTGCAAAAGGGCCTCAAGCCCACGGTGGTGGTGGAGGCGGTGCTGGAGGGCCTGCGCGCCGCCTCCCGGGAGACGGGGATCCTGGCCGGGGTGCTGGTGTGCGGGATCCGCAACATGAGCCCTGAGACCTCGCTGCGCCTGGCCGAGCTGTCGGTCGCCTACAAGAACCGCGGGGTGCTGGGCTTCGATCTGGCCGGGGCGGAGCACGGCAACCCGGCCAAGGACCACCAGCAGGCTTTCCAGCTCATCCTCAACAACAACATCAACTGCACGGTGCACGCTGGCGAGGCCTACGGGCCGCCCTCCATCGCCCAGGCCCTGCACTACTGCGGGGCGCACCGCATCGGGCACGGGGTGAGGCTGCGCGAGGACGGGGACCTGCTCAACTACGTCAACGACCACCGCATCCCCATCGAGTGCTGCCCCTCCAGCAACGTGCAGACGGGGGCGGTGGCCGACATGGCCTCCCACCCCTTCAAGTTCTACCTGGACTTCGGCATCCGGGTGACCATCAACACCGACAACCGGCTGATCACCGACACCACCGTCACCCGCGAGCTCTCCGTCGTCTCCCGCCAGTTCGGCCTCACCGCCAGGGACATCCGCAACATCCTGGTGGCCGGGTTCAAGAGCAGCTTCCTCACCTTCCACGACCGGGCGCAATTGGTGCGCAAGGCGCAAGCGGAGATGGACGAGGTGATCCAGCGCTTCGCCGAGCGCAACGGCGAGGCGAAGAAGGCGCCGGGCAAGCCCTCGAAGCCGCCCCCCCTGAAGCGGGCCTGAACTCCGTCCCCATCTGGAGGTTGCGAGGTTCGCGCCCGGGGTCTACCGTCCGTCCATGTCCGCCGGAAAGACGCTCGCCATGATCCTCGCCGGCGGCGAGGGGCGCCGCCTGGCCCCCCTCACGCAGGAGCGCTCCAAGCCGGCGGTCACCTTCGGCGGCCGCTACCGGATCATCGACTTCGTCCTCTCCAACTTCGCCAACTCCGGCGTGCTGCGGATGAAGGTCCTCACCCAGTACAAATCCGAGTCGCTGAACACGCACATCTCCCGCGGCTGGCGCCTGAGCCCCATGCTCGGCCAGTTCGTGGAGAGCGTCCCCGCCCAGCAGCGCACCGGGCCCGAGTGGTACAAGGGCTCGGCCGACGCCATCTACCAGAACCTCAACCTGGTCACCGACGAGGAGCCCGATTACGTCTTCGTCTTCGGCGCCGACCACATCTACCGCATGGACGTGCGCCAGATGCTCGACTTCCACATCGCGCAGAAAGCCGACCTCACCGTGGCCGCCATCCCCATGCCCATCGAGGAGGCGGGCAACTTCGGCATCATCACCGCGGACGAGACCGGGAGGATGATCGACTTCCAGGAGAAGCCGAAGAACCCGAGGCCGATGATCGGCAATCCGCGGGCGGCGCTGGTCTCCATGGGGAACTATCTCTTCACCACCGAGGCGCTGGTGCGCGAGATCGTCCGGGACGCGGGCAAGGACAGCGCGCACGATTTCGGCAAGTCGATCGTCACCGAGATGCACAAGCGCGCCAAGGTCGCGGTCTACGACTTCGCCACCAACCACGTGCCGGGGCAGGGCCCCGCCGAGGTGGGCTACTGGCGCGACGTGGGGGACCTGGACACCTACTACGAGTGCAACATGGACCTGGTGGCGGTGGACCCCAAGCTCTCCCTCTACAACAACCGCTGGCCCATCTACACCGCCCCCGCCAACACCGCCGCCCCCGCCAAGTTCGTCTTCGCCAACGAGGAGGAAGGGCGGGTGGGGAAGGCCACCGACTCGCTGGTCTCCGAAGGCTGTATCATCTCCGGCGGCCGGGCCGACCGCTCGGTCCTCTCCCCCAACGTGCGCATCAACTCCTACGCCGACGTGCAGGAGAGCATCCTCTTCGAGGGGGTGCGGGTGGGGCGCCACGCCCGCATCCGCCGCGCCATCATCGACAAGAACGTCGACATCCCCGCGGGGCTGCAGATCGGCTACGATCCGAACGAAGACCGCAAGCGGTTCTTCGTCAGCCCCAAGGGGATCGTGGTGGTCCCCAAGGGCATGCGCCTGGCCGGCTGAGGTTTCCCGTGGCCCGCGCCGTCCTCCTCTGGCACATGCACCAGCCCGAGTACCGCGACCCGGTCTCCGGCCAGCCCGTGCTCCCCTGGGTGCGGCTGCACGCGACCCGCTCCTACAACGACATGGCGGCGGCCCTGGAGAAGCGCCCCGAGGCCCGGGTGGTGGCCAACTGGGCCCCCTCGCTCCTCCTGCAACTGGAAGCCTGCGCCTCGGGAGAGGCGGTGGACCCGGACGAGGAGATCGCCCGCAAGCCCGCCGACTCGCTCACCGCCGCGGAGCGGGCGCACGTCCTGCGGCAGTGCTTCTCGGTCGACTGGGAGCTGTGGGTGAAGCCGGTGCCCCGCTATGCGGAGCTCCTGGCGAAGCGCGGCGCCGACCTGCGCCGCGTCGATCTGCACAGGGTGCACGAGGGCTTCTCCCCCCAGGAACTGGTCGACCTCCAGGTCCACTTCCTCCTCGCCTGGATGGGCTTCGCCGCGCGCCGGGAAAACGAGCAGGTGGCCCGCCTGGTGGAGCGGGAGCGCGGCTACACGGAGGAGGACAAGGCCGCGCTGCTGGAGATCTCCCGCGCCATCGCCCGCCGCCTCCTCCCCCGCTGGCGCGCCCTGGGGGAGGCCGGGATCGCGGAGCTCACCTGCTCGCCGATGTACCACCCCATCCTCCCCTTGCTGGTGGACAGCGACTGCGCCCGCCGCGCCCTCCCCGAGGCGGCGCTGCCGCCCCGCTTCCACCATCCCGAGGATGCGCGCGAGCAGGTGCGCCGGGGGCTCTCGCGCGCGGAGCGCGACTTCGGGGTCCGGCCGGTGGGGATGTGGCCCAGCGAAGGGTCGGTGTCTCCCGAGGCGCTGGAGATCATCGCCTCCGAGGGGGTGCGCTGGTGCGCGACGGACCAGGGCAACCTCGAACGCAGCGAGCTGTTGGATTCCGCCGATGCCCTGCCCCTCCACCACCGCCCCTGGGCGGCGGGACCCCTGGCGGTCTTCTTCCGCGATCGCGATCTCAGCGACCGGATCGGTTTCCGCTACGCCCGCAGCGACCCGGAGGAGGCGGCGCGCGACCTGCTCGATCGGATTGCGGCGGCGGGAAAGGACGCCACCGTCACCGTCGCCTTGGACGGGGAGAACCCCTGGGAGCACTACCCGAGCTCCGGCGAGCTGTTCCTCGACGCGCTCTACTCCCGCCTGGGCGGCGAGGTGGTGCCGGTCCTGCCCCGGGCGGAGATCGCCGAGCGTCCTCCGCGCGACCGGATCGCGCGCATCCACTCCGGGAGCTGGATCGAGTCCAGCTTCCGCATCTGGATCGGCCAGCCCGAGGACAACCAGGGCTGGACGCTCCTCGGCCAGGCCCGCTCCGCCCTGGAGCGGGCCAGGCCCGATCTGTCGGCGGCGGACTACGAGAGCGCCTACCTGGCGGCGCTGGCCGCGGAAGGCAGCGACTGGTTCTGGTGGTACGGCGACGACTTCACCACCGAGTACGCGCCGGAGTTCGACGCCCTCTTCCGCCGCCACGTCGAGCAGGTGTTCCGCCGCGCCCACCTCACTCCCCCGGAGCGGCTGGCGCGGCCCATCATCGCCCAGCACAAGGACAAGTCGCAGGCCAGCGCCATCTCGGTTCCGCCCCGGCGGCTGATCCGCCCCAACATCGACGGGTACTCGCGCAGCTACTTCGAGTGGAACGGGGCCGGCTTCCACCGGCCCGGAGGCGGCTCGGGCGGCTCCATGTACCAGGGGAACAGCACCTTCTCCCAGCTCTGGTACGGCTTCTCGCTCACCGACCTGTACGTGCGCCTCGATCCCAGCCAGGGCGCGGACACCTCCGGCGAGCTGCGCATCCTCCTCACCCGCGACAACCAGGAGCGCACGCTGCGCATGCAGGTGCGCCCGGGCGGCGAGGAGTGCCCGGTGGTGGACGA
>DATKAG010000463.1:0-7678 GCA_035498355.1 Myxococcales bacterium
GGTGCGCGCCGGGACGTAGGTGACGGGGATGATCCCGCCCAGGGGGCCGTCCTTGGGGACCGCGAGGTTGCCGGTGAGCGCCGAGCCGCCGATGGCGCGCAGATCGAGCGAAACCACCCGCAGGGGCGCAGCCAGCGCCTCCGCCACCTTGGCCGCCGCCTCCAGCTCCCGCTCGTGGCGCTGCCCGTAGCGAACCGCGAGGCAGTGAGGAGCGAAGCCCTCCTCCCGGGCGATGGCGAGGCAGGTGCTGGAGTCGATCCCCCCCGAGAAGAGGATGACCGCGGGCCTCATCTAGAAGGAGCCGCCGGAGAGGCTGTAGGTGACGGAGCAGGGCACGTTGCAGATGCAACCCTGAGAGGCGGCGACGAGCTGATCGGTGAGCGTTGCGGCGATCGAGGTCACCACCGGGAGCCCGCCGTCGGGCCGCAAAGCGAAGGGCCCGGTGGTGAGGAGGAAGCCGTCCATCGTCTCCGAGTCGCTGACGTCGCAGATGCAGGCAGTGCCCTGGGCGACCGTGGTGTCGCTGACGAAGTGGAATCCCCCGTCGTCGAGCAACGGGCTCTTGCGCACCCCGCCCTTGCCCGCCACCAGCAGCTGCAGCTCGATGCCCCCGTCGAGCGAGGGAGCGGAGCAGAAGGTGGCCCCCTTGGTGCCCACGTTGTCGACGGTGAGCGGGGTGAGGATCACCTGGCCGCCGTCCAGCCCGCCGTCGGCGATGCACTCGCCGGCGTCGTGGCTGGCGGTGAACTTGAGCGCGTACTGGCCGATCAGCGCCGTGTTCGCGGGACACTGCAGCGCCGTCTCTTCTTGGCAGCCGGCGGCGAGGAGCAGGAGGAGGGAAAGGAGTGTTCGCATCAGTTGGGTGCGGAAGCGTTGATGGCGGTCCGCGCCAGGGCGGCCGCGGCGGCTTGCAGGGCCAGCTCCAGCCGGGGCTCGATCTCCACCGCCTCCAGCACCGCCTGGCGGTCGCGGGGGGTGGAGAGGAGCGCGCCGGCCACGATGTCGGCCAGGTCGCCGGGATCGGTGGCCCGGGCAGCGAGCTGGGCCAGCGTCCGGGTCTCCTCGTTCCGCAGGGCGGAGGAGAAGGCGAGCACCAGCGCCTTGAGATCGGCCGCCTTGCGCGCCGCGTCCTCGGCCGGCGGCGCGGGGTCCAGCGGGACCGCCCGCACCAGGCGATACGGCTCCCCGGTGGGCAGCTCCTGCTCGATCAGCGCGCGGCGCACGCCGCGAAGGACGATGTTGAAGCGGCCGTCGGGCAAGGGTTCCACCCGTGCCAGGACTCCCACCCCGATCACTTTGGCCACACGCGCGGGTCGCTCCGCCGCCGCCTGGTCGTCGGGGATGTTGGCCAGCGCCAGCACGCGCAGTCCGGCTTCGCAGTCCTTGGTCATCTTCCGGTAGCGGGGCTCGAAGATGTGCAGGGGGACCAGCGCGTGCGGCAGGAGCACCGCGCCGGGCAGCGGGAAGATGGGAAGGGTGGGCAGCGCGCGGCGGATCCGCTCCGCGTCGTCCATGCGCGCAGCCTACACCATTTTCACGCCGCCTTGGCCGCCGCCCGCGCGGTCTGCTCGGCCTGGACCCCGGCCTGGATGCGCATCCCGTAGAAGCTGCGCCAGACGAACACCACCGCCACCGCGAAGAAGACGGCCGCCAGCACCAGCCGGGTGCCGGTCTGCATCTCCGTGGCCAGCTCCACCGCCAGCAGGCCGAAGAGGGTGGTGAACTTGATGATGGGGTTCATGGCCACGCTGGAGGTGTCCTTGAACGGGTCGCCCACCGTGTCCCCCACCACCACGGCGGCGTGGAGCGGGGTGCCCTTCGCCTTCAGCTCCACCTCCACCACCTTCTTGGCGTTGTCCCAGGCCCCGCCGGCATTGGCCATGAAGATGGCCTGGTAGAGGCCGAAGGCCGCGATGGAGATCAGGTAGCCGATGAAGAAGTAGCTCTCCAGGCAGGAGAAGGCGAGGGTGGAGAAGAAGACCACCAGGAAGATGTTCCACATCCCCCGCTGGGCGTACTGCGTGCAGATCTCCACCACCTTCTTGGAATCGGCGATGGACGCCTTGGTGGCGCCCTCCAGCTTGATGTTGGCCTTGATGAACTCCACCGCCCGGTAGGCGCCGGTGGACACCGCCTGGGTGGAGGCGCCGGTGAACCAGTAGATCACCGCCCCCCCGGTGATCAGGCCCAGGAGGAAGGGCGCGTGCAGGATGGTGAGGTACTGCATGTTCGCGCGCAGCCCGTCGGTGAGCACCATGATGATGGAGAAGATCATGGTGGTAGCGCCCACCACGGCGGTGCCGATCAGCACCGGCTTGGCCGTGGCCTTGAAGGTGTTGCCCGCGCCGTCGTTCTCCTCCAGGTAGTGCTTGGCCTTGTCGAAGGAGAGGTCGAACCCGAAATCCCTCTTCACCTCGGCCTCGATGCCGGGAAGGGTCTCGATCACCGAAAGCTCGTAGACGGACTGGGCGTTGTCGGTCACCGGGCCGTAGCTGTCCACCGCGATGGTGACGGGGCCCATCCCCAAGAACCCGAAGGCGACGAGCCCGAAAGCGAAGACGGCGGGCGCCAGCATCATCTGGCCGAGCCCCTGCGTGGAGACGAGGAAGCCGATCCCCATCAGCGAGACGATGACGATGCCCATCCAGTAGGCGCTGAAGTCGCCCGCCACCAGTCCCGAGAGGACGTTGAGCGAGGCGCCGCCCTCGCGGCTGGCCGTGACCACCTCCTTGACGTGTCCCGAGTTCATGGAGGTGAAGGCCTTGACGACCTCCGGGATGATCGCGCCTGCCAGCGTCCCGGCGGTGATGATGAGCGAGAGCTTCCACCACATGGTGGCGTCGCCGCCGAGATCCGGGATGAGCAGGTAGCTGACCAGGAAGGTGAGCGCGACGGAGACCAGTGACGTCAGCCACACCAGGAAGGTGAGGGGCGCCTCGAAGTTCATCCGGTCGGCGTGGGCGTAGCGGCCGCGGGCGATGACCTCGTTGACCAGGTAGGACCCGACCGAGGCGATGATCATCATGATGCGCATGGCGAAGATCCAGACCAGAAGCTGGACCTGCGTGAGCGGGTTGTGCACCGCGAGCAAGATGAACGAGATCAGGGCGACGCCGGTCACGCCGTAGGTCTCGAAGCCGTCCGCGCTGGGACCCACGGAGTCGCCCGCGTTGTCGCCGGTGCAATCGGCAATGACGCCGGGATTGCGGGCGTCGTCCTCCTTGATGTTGAAGACGATCTTCATCAGGTCGCTGCCGATGTCGGCGATCTTGGTGAAGATGCCGCCGGCGATGCGCAGGGCGCTGGCGCCGAGCGACTCGCCGATGGCGAAGCCGATGAAGCAGGGGCCGGCGTAGTCGACGGGGACGAAGAGGAGGATGCAGAGCATCATCAGGAGCTCGATGCTGATCAGCATGGTCCCGATGGACATCCCGGCCTTCAGCGGGATGGCGTAGGTGGGGAAGGGCTTGCCCTGGAGCGAGGCGAAGGCGGTGCGGGAGTTGGCGAAGGTGTTCACCCGGATGCCGAACCAGGCCACCCCGTAGCTGCCGCCGATCCCCAGCAGGCTGAAGACGATGATGGTGATCACCTTGGTGGCCTCGAAGCCCCGCAGCCAGCCGAAGTAGATCACCATGATGGCGCCGATGAAGCCCTCCAGGACGAGGATGAACTTGCCCTGGGTGATCAGGTACGTCTTGCACGTCTCGTAGATCAGCTCGGAGACCTCCAGCATCGAGCGGTGCACCGGCAGCTTCTTCAGCTGGCCGAAGATCGCCGTCCCGAACACCAGGCCGAGGGCGCAGATGACCAGGCCGACCATCAGGAGGTTCCGGCCCGACATGCCGAGGAAGCTGACGCTGCCCAGATCGGGCAGGATCAGCTTCGCCTCGTCGGCGCGGGCGGCGAGCGGAAGCGCGAGAACGGCGAGGGCGGGCAGGGCGCGGCGAATGGGGTTCTGCATGGGGGCGCGGGACTCCGACCGGTTTTTTCGGGCGGGGCAAAATAAAGTGATCCGCCGGCCATGTAAAGGCCCAAACCCTGGCCGCGACGGGAGGTCGCGGCGGTCCCGCTCGCCTACCTGCTCGCGGTCACGGTGCGGCGTTTGCCGCCTTCCCGGGAGAGCGCCGCGAAGTTGATGTTCGCGAATCCGCTCTGGTTGCAGGCGAACATCACCCGCTTGATCACCTTGAAGGGAATCCGCTTGTCCGCCTGGACGTTCACCAGCCCCCGGAAGGGGTGGTCGGGATCCTCCTGGTGAACGGCCTCGTAGCGGCGCCTCTCGTCGCGCAGGGCCTCGTCCAGCTCGGGGACGTCGAGCGCGTCGCCCTTCGCCAGCTCCCCGGTGTCGAGGAGCATCCGCCCGTCGATGGTGACCGCCTCCGCCGAGACCGAGATCACCGGCGCCCGCTCCAGCTCCGCGCCGTGGTACGCGTCGGGCAGCTTGATGTCCTTGTTCAGGTAGAGCACTTCGCCGTTCGCGCTGAAGTTCATCAGCAGGAAGATGACGATGATGGTCATCACGTCGACCAGCGAGGTGAGGGTGAGGGCGGCGTAGACCCCCCGCTTGGCGCGGACGAACTTCTTCCCGAAGGCCTTGCTCCTCGCGACCCGCTCGCAGGGCCGCTTGCCCGGAGTGACGATGGCCATCAGTCCCCCTGCGCCGGCGCGACGGTGACGTTCTTCAGCTGCTCGCCCATGGCCGCGTCCACCGTCTCCACCAGGTCGGAGTAGGCCACCGAGTCCTCGGGCTGGACGGTGATGGCGCTCTGCTCGGGCAGGCTGGCCTTCAGCGTCCGGAGCTTCTCGGAGAGCGCCTGCCGGTCGAAGGCCCCGTTGAGCTTGGGGATCTCGATCACCGCTCCCGCCACGGTGAGCTGGTAGCCCTTCTCGCCCAGCCCGAGGCGCACGTCGACGGTGCTCTCCTTCGCCTGCGGATCGGGTGGCCCGCCGCTGCTGGAGATCTGCAGCCCGGCGATCTGCGTCCAGACCGCGGTGATGAGGAGGAAGCTGATGCAGCAGGAGAGGAGGTCGATGAACGGCACGAGATTCAGCTCGGCGTCCAGCGCCTTCTTCCCTCCCTTGCCGGTGTGCTCCTGGGGCGATGCGCCTGCCATGGCCGTGGTCTCTACTGCTGGGGGAGGTTGGCGGGGACCCGCATCTTGTCCTTGTTCGCCACGATCAGGTTGAGCACGCCCACCGAGGTCTCGTTGATGTCGTCGATCATGTGCTGGGTGCGCCCCTGCAGGAGCGAGAAGGCCACCAGCGAGGGGATGGCCACGATCAGGCCGAAGGCGGTGCAGTTCATGGCCTCGGCGATGCCGTCGGAGAGCACCCGCGCCTTCTCCGAGGCGTCCACCCCCGCCACGCCGGCGAAGCACTGGATGAGGCCGATGATGGTGCCCAACAGGCCCACCAGGGTGGCCACGTTCCCGATCATCGCCAGGTAGCCGGTGCGCTTCTCGATGCGCGGCATCTCCCGCAGCGAGGCCTCGTCCATCGCCGCCTGCACCTCGTCCTCGCCCTTGGGGACGTTGATCAGCCCGGCCTTGACGATGTTGGTGAGCGGCGTGGTCTTCTGGCCGGCGGTGTAGCTGATGGCCTTGTCCAGGTCGCCGTTGAAGATGTGGGTCTTCAGGCCGCGCAGGAACTGCTCCTTGTCCACGCTGGCGGAGAAGAAGAGGACCTGGATGCGGTCGATGATCACCGCGATGGCGAACACCAGGCAGATGGCGATGGGGTACATGCCGGGGCCGCCGCCCTTCCAGTGGTGCGCGACCGTCTCGAGAAGCGAGCTCATTTGTCTTCCGTCCCTCCGCGGAAAGAGTTCAAAACCGGGCCGGAGCCTCGGGGCCTTCCCGCCCTTCCCGCCTCCGGTCCGCCGGAGCAATCTGGGTGCCGCTCTCCGAATCGGCAATCGGGCGCCTGCTCCCCGCCCCGCGGCTCCGTGCCCGGCGGGGGTAGCAGGGAGCGGGCCATCCGCGGCGGCGGCGCTGTGCTACTTTCCGGCGCCCGATGGCGCGCGAAGTCACTTTCCCCAGGTCGCGGCACGTCGCGCTGTCCGCCCTCGAACAGCCCGGGGAGGCGAAAGCGGAGGGAAGCGAGGCGATTGTCGTTCCCATCCGGGACGCCGCGCGCCCCACGCCCCCGCCGGGGATCCCGCTGCCGCCTCCGGCGGAAGAGGGCGGACCGGGAGTGCCGGAGAAAGGCGCGCTGCCCGCCGCCGCGAAGGTGGAGGGGCTGGAGGCCGGCACCCAACAACCCGCGCCGCAGATCCGCGAGCTCGCCTGGGTGGTGGCGGCCGACGTGGGCGAGCCTTCGGGCGAAGCCGATCGCTGCCGGGCCCTGGACGGCTCGCCGGCGGCGGTGCGCTGCCCGTCCTCGCTGGAAGGCCGCGATGCCGCCGGGGCCCTGGCTTCCGGCGCCGCGCTGGCGGGCGAGGCGGTGCTGCTGGAAGGCCTCGACCGCTGGTACCGGCTGGGGCCGGAAGGGGCCGGCTACTGCCGCAGCTGCGAGCTGGCGCTGGTGGAGCACCTGCGCGAGGGCTACGGCGACCAGTTCGAGCCGTTCGACGCCCTGGAGGCGCTGCGCTCCTCGGCCCTGCCCGCCCGGGAGCGCCCGTTCGCCCGGCAAAAGGAGGCCGTCCGCCTGGCGGAGGCGGTGGAGGCGGGGAAGCGCGCCATCCTCCGCGCCCGCGACGACGCGCGGCGCAAGCGGAGCGTGGAGATCGCGGTGCTCGGCCGGGTGGGCGCGCTCACCCCCGCGGCGCTGGAGCTGTGCGCGCACCTGGACGGGCTCCTCTTTGACCTTCCTTCCCTCGATCCCTTCGCCGCGCTCCTCCCCCTGCTGGCGGCCCGCGCCGCCCTGGGGATCCGCCCGGCGGTGGCGGTGCTCCCCGCGGAGGCGACGCCGGCCCAGGTGCGGCTCTTCGCCGGCCTGGCGAGCGCCTGCGACGCCGACGTGATGGTGGCCGCCGGCGCCTCGGCCGAGGCGCGGGGCGCGCTGGCGGCGCACCGGGGCTTTCTCTCCCTGGTCCGGGAGCGCTACCGCCCCGCCTCGCCCCTTTTCGACGCCGAGGTGCTCTTCTCTCCCCGCTGCGATCACTGGACGGGAGGCGGCCACCAGCGGTCGGCGGCGGCGGCGGTCGCCGCGCTGGCCCGATCCCAGGTGCAGCCCAACCTCCGCCTCGATCTCTCCGGCGGGGTGCGCGCCCGGCTGCTGGTGCTCGCGGGCGCCTCCGCCATCTCCGCCCCGGACGCCGCCGCCGCCCGCCGCTACGCCGAGGCGGGGGGCGACATCCTGCTCTTGGGCAAGTGCCTGCCCCTGGACGAGGAGGCGCGCACCGGCGACCCGGTGTTCCCGGAGGCGAAGTCAGGCCTGGAGCGGGTGGGCGAAGGCCGGGTGTTCGCCCTGGACGACGGCGCGCAGGAGGCAGCGGTGGCGCGCGCCTTGCGCGAGCTGACCGGCCGGGGCCGCGCCCAGGTGCTGCTCTCCGGCCGCGGGCACCTCCTCTCCCGCGCCTACCTCGATCCCGAACGCAAGCTCGACGTGCACTTCGTCAACCTCGAGCTGCGCGGCGACCGTTTCGCGCCGGCCCCAGGGGTCCAGCTCACCACCGCCGGCCAGGCCGCGGGCGGCGGCCGCGCCGGCGACTGGTTCGCCCCGGAACGCAGCGGCGGCA
>DATKAG010000464.1:0-10448 GCA_035498355.1 Myxococcales bacterium
AGTTCTCCACCGACACCGGCGCCTTCTTCCGGTCGAGCTGCACCTTGATGTCGCCCTTGCTGGTGGAGATCACCACCACCGGGTCCTTGGCCAGGGCGGGAATGGCAAGAAGAAGAGCGAGAGCGAAGGCGCGCATCAGGGGTTCTGGAAGGGCTGCTGGTTGTGGAAGAAGCGCGAGGTGAGCGTGGCGGGGGTGAAGTTGAGGGTGAAGTCGACCTTCGAGCCCGATCCGCCGCCGCCGCAGGAAATCAAGAGGCAAGGAAGCAAGCGGGAGAGGGCGGATCGTCCGGACATGGCCGCTCCTTGCGCTTTTCGCGCGCGCGATGCTCGCACGCGCGCTCGGCGGCTGACAAGTGGCCCCGGCGCACCCGGTCGCCGGCCTTTGCAAAATCCTGCCGCGGTATGCTGCCTTGTATCGATGGACGTCGACCGCTACCTCCGGCGCATCGGCTGCCGCGGCCCGCTGCGGCCGACGCTCGCCAGCCTGAAGACGCTCCACCTGGCCCACCTGCGCACGGTGCCTTTCGAGAACCTCTCCGTGCGCCTGGGAGAGGCCATCGCGCTCCAGAGCGAAAGCCTCTTCGAGAAGATCGTCGCGCGGAGCCGCGGCGGCTTCTGCTACGAGCTGAACGGCCTCTTCGCCGACCTGCTGGAAGCGCTGGGATTCGAGGTGGAGCGCCTCGCCGGCCGCGTGGGAGAGGAGGGCATCCCTTTCGATCACCTGGCGCTGAAGGTCGACCTCGAAGATCAGCCCTGGCTCGCCGACGTGGGATTCGGCGATTCCTTCGTCCTTCCTTTGCGCCTCGCGGAGCGCGGTCCGCAGGAAGGAGGGTGCGGCCGCCGCTACCGCATCGAGGACAGGGACGGCGGCCTCCTCCTCCTGCGCGAGGAGCCCGAGGGCTGGCAGAGGCAGTTCCACTTCACCCTCCAGCCCTGGCCGCTCTCCGCCTTCGCGGAGGGTTGCCGCTACCACCAGACCTCGCCCCGCTCCTCCTTCACCCGCAAGACGGTAGTCTCGCTCGCCACGGAGACGGGCCGCATCACGCTCTCCGGCCGGCGGCTGATCGCCACCTCCGGCGGCCGGCGAACGGAAACCGACCTGGACGACGCCGGGATCCGCGGCGCGCTGGCGGACCGGTTCGGCCTCGACCCCGCCTTGGCCCACGCGTTCCCTGCAGGGTGATTCCGGCGAAAATCTTTCGCCCCGGCCCGTTCGGGAGCCGCGAGATTTTCTCTCGCCCCCTCGCCAGCGGGTCCGGCCCGTCCTTGGCTCGCCGTGTGCTTGCCAGATTTCTTTCAAACGCCCACCCGAGGAGCGAAAGAAATGGAACTGGACCACCGCGACCTGTACCGGCTGCCCTGGAGCTTCTCCGACAACGTGATCGCCTGGCTGGAGCCGACGGCGAAGTGCAACCTCTCCTGCGAAGGCTGCTACCGCGCCAACATCGAGCAGCACAAGACCCTGGAAGAGATCGCCCGCGACCTCGACGTCTTCGCCCGCTACCGGAAGTTCGACGGCGTCTCCATCGCCGGCGGCGACCCGCTCACCCACCCCCAGGTGGCCGACATCGTCGCCCTGGTGGCCAGCCGCGGCCACAAGCCGGTCCTCAACACCAACGGGCTCGCCCTCACCGAGGAGCTGCTGCGCGAATTGAAGAAGGCCGGACTGGTGGGGCTGACCTTCCACATCGACTCGAAGCAGCACCGGCCAGGGTGGAAGGACAAGACCGAGCTGGAGATGAACGAGCTGCGGCTCCACTTCGCCGAGATGGTCGGCCGGGTGGGCGGGCTCTCCTGCGCCTTCAATGCCACCGTCTACGAGGACACGCTCGAGCACGTCCCGGACCTGGTGCAGTGGGCCCAGGACCACATCGACCTGGTGCAGGTGATGGTGTTCATCGCCTACCGCGAGGCGGTGCTCGACGGCCGGTTCGACTACTACGACGGCGGCGAGAAGATCGACCCTCGTCCCCTGGTCTACGCGGCGCCCACCGCGCAGCAGCGCAGCGACATCAACTCGCCCGAGGTAGTGGCGAAGATCCGCGAGCGCTTCCCCGACTTCCGCCCCGCCGCCTACCTGAACGGCACCGAGGACCCGGGCTCCTTCAAGTGGCTGATGGCCGGCCGCATCGGCTCGAAGGAGCAAATCCACGGTTACGTCGGGCCGAGGATGATGGAGGCGGTGCAGTCGCTGCACCACCTCTTCACCGGCCGCTACCTGGCCTACGCGAAGCCGGGCGTCCTCTCCCTGGGGCGCTCGACCATGGCCGCGGGCGCGCTGATCGACCCCGGCTCGCGCCGGGCCTTCTGGCAGTGGTTGAAATGGGTGGCGAGGAACCCGCTCCGCCTCTTCCGCAAGCAGCACTTCCAGTCGATCATGTTCATCCAGCCCATCGACGTGCTCCCCGACGGCCGGCAGAGCATGTGCGACGGCTGCCCCGACATCACCGTCGACCAGGGCGAGCTGGTCTGGTCGTGCAGGCTGGAGGAGCGGCTCAAGTACGGCAACTTCCTCCGCACCGTGCCCAAGGAGAAGCCGCAGGCGCGCGCCTGAAGGCCGCTACCCTGGCGTAATCGCCCCGCCCGCCACGTTGAATGCGGTGGTGGTGAACTTCCCCGCCAGGTCGCCCGGGTTGGCCGTGTAGTCGTGCGTGACCTCGCTGCTGGGGATCTCGTACAGCGTCGCCTTCACGCCCGAGCCCGAGACCTCCAGCACCGCGAAGCCGTGCTTGTCGGTGGTGTTGTAGAGGATCTGCGGGTTGGAGGCCGTGAGCAGCAACTCCAGGTTTTGCACCAGCGCCGCCGCCGCCGGGCCCAGGCCCAGCTCGTTCACCTGCTCGAGCAGCTCCTCCTTCAGCGTCTGCGAGCTGATGGCGGGCGCGGTGACGACCGGAAGGTCGTTGCCGGCGGAGACGGTCACCTTGCTCACGAACCCGCCGTGGATGTCCCCGCAGACGATGACGGCGTTGCGCACGTTCGCCTGGGTGAGGAAGGCGAACAGCTCCGCCCGCTTGCTGGGGAAGCCATCCCACTGATCGCAGTCCAGGTAGAACTGCTGCTGCAAGGTGGCGGGCAGCGCCGTCTGCGCGCGCAGGTCCAGGACCATGCTGGTGAACGAGGTGGAGCTGGCCAGGATCTTGAAGGTGCGGTCGGAGTTCTGCAGCCGATCGCGGACGAACGACTCCTGGTCGTTCCCCAGCGCGTTCTCGCTCGCCTTCGCCGTCGCCTGGTAGCGGTAGCCCGCCCAGAGGTCGAAGAGCGGCTTGACCGTGAGGTAGCGCGAGCCCAGGCGGGTGAGGAGATCCTGCTTGCCCAGCTGCGCGTAGGCCAGCCCCTTGTCCTTGCCCGCGGTGGGAATGGGCGCCACGCCCGCCTGCGCCAGCACGGAGTTGACCACCACCAGGGCCAGGTTGCCGGCCGCCACCGCCGCCGCCTTCGCCGAGGCATCGGGCCCCGTCCCCATCCCCGCCAGCGCATAAGCCTGCGAGAGCGCCGCCACCAGGAAGGACTTCTGCACCGCGTACTGCGGGTCGTCGATGTTCACGTAGGCGAACAGGTCCTGGGAGAGCGTGTCGTAGAGCGGCGACTGCCCCGCCGCCGCCAGCACCGCCTGCAGGGTGGGCTTGTCGAGCAGCACCGTGCCGGGAAAGCCGTCCTCGGGGATCAGGTGGTCGGGCCGGAAGCTTCGATAATCGGTGACGATCAGCTCCAGGTTCTTTCCAAACGTGAGGCTCCGCCACAGCTTCGTGTTCGGGTAGAGCGAGGAGCGCTGGGTGTCGATGACCCCGGAGGGCGAGCCGTCGTCCACCGGCATGAACTCGAAGAAGGCCTGCTCGGCGTTGCGCCGGCGCTCGGTGTCCTTCTCGCTCTTCAGGCCGTCGGTGTAGGTGGCGACGTCCCCCCAGCAGTCGTCCGTGTACTCGTGGTCGTCCCAGGTGGCGACCACCGGGTATTTCTCGTGCAGCGCTTGCAGGTTCGCGTCGGCCTTGTACGTGCGGTAGAGCTGCCGGTAGTTGTCCACCGAGCGCGCCGCCTGGTAGGCCGAGGCACCCGTCCCGACGTTCTCCACCCCGGCCTGGTCGAGGAAGGTGATGGAGCGGCCGGCGGTCGGGGTCTGGAAGGACTTGTTGCCGGTGGTCTCGTAGATGTAGTCGCCCACCGCGAGGAGGAAGTCGAGGTCCAGATCGAGCTGGGCCAGGCGCAGCATCGTGTTCCAGTAGCGGCCGATGTAGTCCTGGCAGTTGATGAGCGCGAAGCGGACCGTGGAATCGTCGCCGGCGGCGCGCGCCGTGCGGGTGCGGCCCGTGCGGCTCACCCACTTGCGGCCCCTCGCGTCCTGGTAGATGAATCGATAATGGTAGGTGCTGCCGGCGCTCAGGCCGGTGAGCTTGACCTTGATGCTGCCGTCGTGGGCGGCGGTGGCGATGAGGCCCGACTGGCTGGCCACCAGGTCGTCGAACCCGCCGTCGGTCGCCACCTGCAGGCGGAGGGAAAGATCGCCGGCCTGTGCCGGGTCGTGGACCCGGGTCCAGAGCACCACGCTGTCGCTCTTCGGGTCGCCCGAGGCGAGCGACTGGGGAAAGTAGGCCGCCCCGTCGACCAGATCCTCTCCGCCGCAGGCGTCGAGCACGCTGCCCGCCACCCCCGCCCCGGCCACCACCACGATGCTCTTCAGGATCCTCCGGCGGCTGATCTCTTGCGTCATCTTCCCCCCTTCCAGGCAGGCGACCCTATACTTTTCCGTCCGGGCGCGCGAGAGCCCGACGGAGGGCGCAGCGCGCCGCGTCAGGGAACCTTCCGGGCGCTTGCGGGATCGAACTTGTCACCAACCAGAGGAGGATCTCATGCGCTGGCTCCTTCCCATCGTCCTCGTCGCCTGCGGCGGGTCGATGTCCGGTTCCTCCAATTCCACCGGCTCCGGCGGGGGAAACACCCAGACCCTCGTGGTGCAGGCCGGCGCCGGCCAGCCGCTCTCCATCGCCGGGCCGGGCGGAATGCTCCAGCTCGGCGCCTACCAGTACAGCTACGACTCCTACGGCGGCTCGATGTTGACGCAGGTGAGCGTCAACAACTGGTCGAGCGCGGCCACCGGCGTCGCCACGGTGGACAAGACCGGGCTGGTCACCGCCGTCTCGAGCGGCACGGCCATGATCACGGCCAACAGCGACATGGGCACTGGCAGCGCCACCGTGACCGTGGGCATGACGATGAGCAGCTCGCCGTAAGCGGGACGGTCGATCCGGCGGTGGCCTTGCGCGCCGGGTGGGGCAAGAACCACCCGCGAGCACCTTTCCGCCGGTCCGCGCACCCGGGATCCGCTTTCCCGAGCTCCGGTAACTGGATCGCGCAGGGGTGTTTCGATACTTGAAATTGTGATGCCGAACGCCGGCGCTTCGCCTTGGGCAAGGCACTCTCCCCTCCTGCTCGCCGCCGGCGCCGCCTGGCTGTTGGCGGTGTCGGCCGGCTTCGCCTTCCTCTGGAGGTACAAGAGCACGCCCGGGGCCCAGGGCGACCCCACGCCGGCCACCTGGCCGGCGCACACCGGGGTGGCGCGCAGCTCCTCCCGGGCGACGCTCCTGATGTTCGCCCACCCGGGCTGCACCTGCACCCGGGCCAGCATCGCGGAGCTGGCGTGGATCATGAACCGCTTCCACGATCGCCTCGACGCCAGCGTGCTCTTCTGGAGCCCCCGCGACGCTCCCCGGGACTGGCAGTCCGGCGACGGCCTGTGGGCGAGCGCGGCCCGCATTCCCCGCGTCTCGGTGCTGCGGGACCGCGACGGCCGCGAGGCTTCGCGCTTCGGCGTGACCACTTCCGGCGCGGTGCTGCTCTACGACAGCGGCGGGCGCCTGCTCTTCAAGGGCGGCATCACCTCCGCCCGGGGACACGAGGGCGACAGCTTCGGGCGGGAGCGGATCGCTTCCTTGCTCACCACCGGCGCCGCGGACCGCGCGGACGCGCCTGTGTTCGGGTGCGCCCTCGGGGCCGCGCCCGCGGAGGGCCTCGCCCAGGCAGGTTCGACGAATCAAACCGAACGGAGCGAAAAATGAGCGTGGCAAGGGAGGAAATGGGGATGGCTCAGGCGGCGGCGGACGTCATCGTGCGGCGGGCCGAGGACCGCTACCAGGCGCACCAGCAGGAGATCTACCGGACCACCGACCGGACCCTGGCCGGGCTGATGATCGGAGAGTGGGTCTTCGCCGTAATCCTCTCGCTCACGATCTCGCCCTGGAGCTGGGAAGGGAAGGCCCGGAGCGTGCACCCGCACGTCTTCGTCGCCCTCGTCCTCGGCGGCGCCATCACCAGCCTGCCGGTGGCCCTGGCCCTGCTGCGGCCCGGGGCGCCCGCCACCCGGCACGCCATCGCCGTGGGGCAGATGCTCTGGTCGGCCCTGCTCATCCACCTCACCGGCGGCCGGATCGAGACCCACTTCCACGTCTTCGGCTCCCTCGCCATCCTCGCCTTCTACCGGGACTGGCCCGTGCTCCTCACCGGGACGGTGGTGGTGGCCGTCGATCACCTGGTGCGCGGGATCGCCTGGCCCGAGTCCGTCTACGGCATCGCCAACCCCGAGTGGTGGCGCTTCCTCGAGCACGCCTTCTGGGTGGTGTTCTGCATCTCCTTCCTCATCCTCTCCTGCCGCCGCAGCCAGCGGGACATGAGGGTGATGGCGGAGCGGGGCGCCGAGCTGGAGGCGCTCTCCGAGAACCAGTGGCGGAGCTCGTCGGTGCTGGAGCGCGCCGCCAACGACGCCGGCGGGAAGGGCTGATGACCGTGGAGGCCGCCAGCCAGACGGGAGTGAAGAAGGGCTACGACCGGGTGGTGGTGCCCGCCTCGGGCGGGGGAACCCGGTCGCTGAGCCGCAAGCAGTTCGAGAGCCTGCCCCTGCGCGAGCGGGTGTCGTTCCTCATCGAGGGAACGGCTCAGTTCTTCCTCGGAGACCAGCAGGTCCCCGCCCGCGAGGCGATGGGCTCCTGAGCAGCGGGAGCGCTCCCGGACCCGGATGACGCGCGCGGTCGCGCGGCGGATCCGGCGCTGCTCTTGCAAATTTGAAAAGCGCGCTTGCAAATCCGAAAAAGCGCGCTGAATTGTTGGCCCTCGCTTCCGCCCGCGCGCGTTGCCGATGTTCCTGATTCTGCAAAATGCCGCTTCGAAGGGATATCAGTTTCGATAGCCGTACCAAAAGCCACGGACGCCCTCGGAGCGTCGCCGCCCTGCGGAAAATTCCAAACTCTGTAAAACGGGCGGTTATCGATCAATTGACAATTTCGCAAAACTCGCGGTAAGCCCGCCCGCGGTCGGGTTCCCTGCGTGGTGCAGGGTCACCGCCAATTGCTCTGCACTACGGGGGAGGAGGCAGTCCCATGCGTGCAGTGTGCTCATCGCGATCCGTCAATTCACAAATCCTCGCACTATGCATGGTTCTCTCGGCCGGAGCGCTCGCGCAAAGCCGCGGAGGGAAGTCCAACAGCCAGCCCAACCAGCCCAACGTCCAGTTCCAGGCGCGCGACCCCGGGCCGCGCGGAGGGGCGGCGTCGGCGGGAGGCCCGCTGAGCGGCCTCTCCACCGACGAGCAGAACTTCTTCAACGAGGCGCGGGCCGTCTTCGGGGAAGTGGACTCGGTCTCCGGCGGGGTGGCCGGCGAAGAGGGGAGCGGCCTGGGGCCCACCTTCAACGCCAACAGCTGCGCCGCCTGCCACGCGCAGCCCGCGATGGGCGGCAGCAGCCCCCATCCCCGGCTGGGCCAGGTGCGGGTGGTGAACCCCCAGACCACCTTCGGGGCCCTGGACCGGAAGCCGGGCAAGACGCAGCCGACGCCGTCCTTCATCACCGCCGACGGCCCGGTGCGCGAGGCCCGCTTCATCAAGAACCCGGACGGGACGAACGACGGCGGGGTGCACGGGTTGTTCACCATCGCCGGCCGCGTCGACGCGCCGGCGGGATGCACCCTGGCGCAGCCGGACTTCGCCACCCAGCTGAAGAACAACAACGTCATCTTCCGCATCCCCACTCCCACCTTCGGTCTGGGGCTGGTGGAGAACACCACCGACGAGACGCTGCGGGCCAACCTGGCCGCCACCGCCTCGGACCGGGCCCGTTTCGGGATCGGCGGCGTGTTCAACACCACCGGCAACGACGGGACCATCACCCGCTTCGGCTGGAAGGCGCAGAACAAGTCGCTGGTGGTCTTCGCCGGCGAGGCCTACAACGTGGAGCAGGGGGTTTCCAACGAGGTCTTCAACAACGAGCGCAGCGCCTCCGCGGCCTGCTTCGCCAACCCCACGCCCGAGGATCACAGCCACCTCTACAACGAGGCGGGAGGGCTCACCGGGACGGTGACGGAGATGTCGGGCGACGCCGTCAGCTTCGCCAACTTCATGCGCATGCTGGCTCCTCCGGCCGCAACCACCGACAGCAGGTCGGAGCACAACGGGAAGCGGCTCTTCACCGCCATCGGCTGCGCCCTCTGCCACTCGGCGACGCTCACCACCAACCCGTCGATCTTCAACGGCCAGAGCGGGGTGACCTACCACCCGTACAGCGACTTCGCCCTGCACCACATGGGGCAGAACCTGGCCGACTTCGTCGGCCAGGGCGGAGCGGGAGCGGACCAGTTCCGCACCGCGCCTCTCTGGGGCGTGGGGCAGCGGATCTTCTTCCTCCATGACGGCCGGTCCACCCCGGACAACGGCGGGCTGATCGACGCGATCAACCAGCACTTCAGCCACAACAGCAGGTGCGGCTCGAACCAGACCTTCACCAGCGACGGCGTGGCGTGCGACTCCGAGGCCAACACCACCGTGAAGAACTTCAAGAACCTGGACGAGGACGACCAGCAGGACATCCTCAACTTCCTGCGCTCCCTGTAAGGGGGGATCTGGCAAGGACCGCGGGGACCCCACCCCCGCGGTCCCTGCGGAGGGATGGGGATGCTCGCAACGAGGCCCGGCTCCGGTCTTGCCTTGCTGGTGCTCCTGGCGGCGGCGGGGCCGCTGTCCGCCCGGGAGCTTTGCCAGGCCGGAGCCGGCCTCCAGCGCGAGATCGACCAGGCGCTGGCCGCGGCCCCCCAAAGCGCCTCCTTCGAGGAGCGGGTGGCGCCCCTGCGCGAGCTGCGCGAGAAGCACCAGGGCGATCTCTTCGTGCACCTGGTCTACCAGGACCTGTTCTTCGAGCAAGGGATCGAGGGTCACCTGAAGGAGCTGATGGAGGAGTACCTCCGCCTCCAGGTGCAGCACGAGGGGGACCCGTTCTACCTCTACCTCTCGGGGCGGACGTTCGAGGGCAGGGGGACGAGAAGGGCGATCGCCATCCTGCAGCAGGCGCTGGCGCTCGACCCCGGATTCGCGCCCGCCTGGCGCACGCTGGCCGAGATCTACGGCAGCACGGCCTTCCGCGACCGCGGAAAGGAGGCCGAGGCGCGCCGCAGGTTCCTCGCCGCTTGCCCGGGGAGCGCGATCGCCCGGCGCCCCCTGCCCCCGCCCCCCCACAGCACCTTCTTCGACCGGCTGCGGGAGTCGCGGCTCTCGCCGCCGGAGGAGGAGGCCCTTGTCGCGCAGGTGCAGGCGGCGCTGCTCCAGGACGAGTGGCGGGCGCTGCGCATCCGCCTCTTCGACTTCTACCCGCCCGCCGAGCAGCAGCGGGTGCTGCACGATCTGCAGGCCGAGTACTGGCGCGCCTGGAGCGTGCTGGTGCGCCACTACCGGAGGACCGGCGAGAAGGACAAGGCGGACGAGCTTTTGGCGGACATGGAGAACCGGCTGGTCCGCCTGGGGGGAAGCCGCCGGGCCCCCACGTTCTCGCTGGCGGCCAGGACGGTGCTCGGCCTCTACGCCGAGGCCCACCAGCCGGAGAGCTTGCGGGCCGCGCTCGCCCGGCTGCGGCAGTCGCTGAACGAGCGCCCGGACGCGAAGCGGGCGGCGGAGCTTGCTCGCGTGCAGGCGGCGTTCGCCTCCGCGGAGGGGGGCGCTGCCCGCCACTCTCCATGAGATGATGGTCGAGTGAGTTCCGCGTCCGAGCCCGCGACCCTGGTGCGCGCCATCGGGCGCTGGAGCCTGTTGCTCCTGACGGTGAACGGCATCATCGGCAGCGGGATCTTCGGGCTTCCTTCCGCGGTGGCGAAGCTGCTGGGCGCCTGGAGCCCGCTGGCCGTGCTGGTCGCGGGCGCCCTGGTGGGCGTGATCATCGCCTGCTACGCAGAGGTGGCCTCCTCCTTCACCGGCGCGGGCGGCCCCTACCTCTACGCCCGCGCCGCCTTCGGCCGCCTGGCGGGGATCGAGACCGGCTGGTTCCTCTGGCTGGTGCGCCTCACCGCGCCGGCGGCGGCGGCGAACCTCTTCGTCAACTACCTGGGCGAGTTCCTTCCCCAGGCGACGGGATTCGTTCCCCGCCTCCTCTTGCTCACGCTCCTCTTCGGCTGCCTCGCCTGGGTGAACTACCTGGGCGTCCGC
>DATKAG010000465.1:0-3733 GCA_035498355.1 Myxococcales bacterium
CGTCAACGTACAGCCCGGTACGTTTCCTCGTCGCTCCTTGCGCGGCTTGCATCTCCGCCGCCTGGCTCGGTCCGAGGTTATGAAATGCGCTCTAGGCGGTCTCGATCTGCGGGCCCGGCTGGGGGCCGCGCTCCAGCTCCCGGTAGCGCTCCCAGGCCTCGGCGATGGGCCCGTCGAACGCCAGGCGGCCGTGGTGGAGGACGGCGGCGCGCGGGCACAGCTCCCGGGCGGCCTCGAGGCTGTGGGAGACGAAGCAGAAGGTGACGCCGGCGGCGCGGAAGTCGCTGATGCGGGCCTTGCACTTCTCCTGGAACCGCTCGTCACCCACCGCCAGCACCTCGTCGACGATGAGGATGTCCGGCTCCACGTCCTGGGCGATGGCGAAGCCCAGCCGGGCGTACATGCCCGAGCTGTAGTTCTTGATCGGCATGTCGATGAAGTCGTTCAGCTCGGAGAAGGCGACGATGCGGTCGAACTTCCCCTCCATCTGCTTGCGGGAGAAGCCGAGCAGCGCGCCGTTGAGGAAGATGTTGTCCCGGCCCGACAGCTCGGAGTCGAAGCCGGCGCCCAGCTCGATCATCGGGCTGATCCGGCCCCGCACCAGCACCTCGCCCTCGTCGGGCTGGAGCACGCCGGCGATGGTCTTGAGCAAGGTGCTCTTCCCGCTCCCGTTGTGGCCCACCAGGGCGATGGCCTCGCCCGGCTCGATGGAGAGGGAGACGCGGCGCAGGGCCCAGAAGATCTCCGCCGAGCGCAGGTGGCGGAAGCGGTTCACCACCGCCTCCTTCAGGGTGCTCACCTTCTCGCGGTAGAGCCGGTAGCTGACCCCGGCCTCGCGGATGCGGATCTCGCCGTCTCTCACAGGTAGTGGATGTGCCGCGGGGAGAGGCGGCGGAAGACGGCGAAGCCCAGCGCCAGGGCGGCCAGGGCGGAGGCGGCGGCGATGCCGGTGGCCTGCAGCGGGGGCAGGCGCCCGTAGTAGACCGGGTCGCGCACCAGCTCCAGCAAATACCAGAGCGGGTTCAGGCGGAGGGAGACGCGGAAGGCGCGGAACCACCAGGCGTCGTGCTGGCCGAGCATCTGCAGGTCGTAGAACACCGGGGAGAGGTACATGAGCATCTGCAGGGCTACCTCCGCCAGGTGGCGCACGTCGCGGAAGAAGACGGTGAAGGTGGCGAAGAGCAAGGTGACGCCGCTGGTCAAGACGGTGAGGAGGAAGATCGCCGCGGGGAGGAAGAGGAGCGCGGCGGTGAAAGGCTGGCGAAGCACGGCCATGAGCAGGAAGAGCGGCACCAGGGAGAGGGCGAAGTTCACCAGGTTCGAGCCCACCACCGAGAGGGGGAACACCTCCTGCGGCAGGCGCACCTTCCGGATCAGGTCCTGGTTGGCGAGGATGGAATTCAGCCCCTGGAGGACGGCGGTGCTGAAGAAGAGCCAGGGAAGCAGGCCCGAGAGCAGGAAGATGGAGAAGTTCCGCTGCGGCGCTTTCATGATGGTGGAGAACACCACCGTGTAGACGATCATCAGCAGGAGCGGGTTGAGCATGGTCCAGAGCAGCCCGAAGACGCTGCGCTTGTAGCGGACCTTCAGCTCGCGGAGGACGAGGATGGCCACCAGCTGCCGGTAGCGGAGGAGCTCGGCGATGCCGGAGCCGCGGGCCTGCCCGAGCGAGCCGGCTTGCGGGGCGCCGTCGGTCAGCTCCGTCATCCGCCGCGCTCCGCGAAGAAGCGATCGAGGGCGGCATCCAGGGGGAGGGGCACCGCCTCGCCCAGCAGGCGCTTCACCTTGTCCACCCGCAGCCCGCAGCGCAGCGGCCGGGGAGCGGGCAGGCGGAGGTCGGCGAGCCGCACGGGGACGATCAGCGAAGGATCGGCCCCCAGCTTGCGGGCGATGGCGCGGCAGAAGTCGATGCGCGAGACCTCGGTGGCGCCGGCGCAGTGGAAGATCCCCTGCTCGCCCGAGCGGTGCACGCCCAGCACCATCTCCGCGGCGTTGTCGGCCAGGGTGGGCGAGACCACCTGGTCGGTGAAGGCCTTCACCGGCTTGCCCGCGCGCAGCGCCTCGCTGGCGGAGGCCGCGAAGGTGGGCTTGAGGGCCTTGCGCCCGGTGTAGACCACCGCCACCCGGCAGACCGCCACGTCCTTGCCCAGGATCAGCGCCGCCTCCTCGCCGGCCCGCTTGGTCCGGGCGTAGATCCCGCGCGGGTTGGGCGGGTCCTCCTCGGAGTAGCTGCCCGCGACGCCGTCGAAGACGTAGTCGGTGGAGAGGCTGGTGAGCCGCGCCCCGACCCGGGCCGCCCCCCGGGCGGCGATCTCCACCACCCCCACGTTCAACGCCCAGGCCTCCTCCGGGGCGCGCTCGCAGGCGTCCACGTCGGTCAAGGCCGCCGCGTTGATCACTCCGCGGGGCCGGAGCGCGCCGATCAGCTCCGCCAGCTTCTCCGGCTCGCGGAAGAGATCCAGCGGGTGGTAGCTGACCCGCTCCTCCACCCGGGAGGGGCCGCGGCCCAGGGCGTGGACCTCCTCTCCCGCCTGCGCCAGCCGCGCGGCGATGCGGCTGCCCACCAGGCCGTTGGCGCCGAGGAGGAGCGTGCTCATCGGGCCCCGTAGTTGCGTTCGTAGAAGGTGCGGTACTCGCCGGTGCGCACCCGCTCCCACCAGCCGCGGTTGGCCAGGTACCAGGCCACCGTCGCCGAAAGGCCGTCGGCGAAGCCGATGCGCGGCGCCCAGCCCAGCTCGGCGTGGGCCTTGGCGGCGTCGATGGCGTAGCGGCGGTCGTGGCCGGGGCGATCCTTGACGTGCTCGATCAGCTCGCTGCCCTTGCCCAGGATCTGCAGGAGCCGGCCGACGATCTGCAAGTTGGGCCACTCGTTGTCGGCCCCCAGGTTGTAGACCTCGCCGCTCCTCCCCCGCTCCAGGGCGGAGAGAAGCGCCCGGCAGTGGTCCTCGACGTGGATCCAGTCCCTGACCTGAAGCCCGTCGCCGTACACCGGCAGCTTCCTCCCCTCCAGCGCGTTGGCGATCATCAGGGGGATGAGCTTCTCGGGGAACTGGTAGGGCCCGTAGTTGTTCGAGCAGCGCGTCACCACCACCTCCATCCCGAAGGTGTGGCCGTAGGAGAGCGCCAGCAGGTCGGCGGCCGCCTTGGAGGCGCTGTACGGGCTGGAGGGCCGCAGCGGGCTCTGCTCGCTGAACCTTCCCGCGGAGCCGAGCGAGCCGTAGACCTCGTCGGTGGAGACCTGCAGGAAGCGCTTCACCCCCAGGGTCCGCGCCGTCTCCAGCAGCACCTGGGTGCCCCCCACGTTGGTTTCCACGAAGATCGCCGGCCCGAGGATGCTGCGGTCGACGTGGCTCTCGGCGGCCAGGTTGAGGATCGCCTCCACCCGGTGCTCGCGGATCAACCGCTCCACCAGGCCGGCGTCGGCGATGTCGCCCCGCTGGAACACGTGCTTCTCGTCCCCGCGCAGGTCGGCGAGCGACTCCGCGTTCCCCGCGTAGGTGAGCTTGTCGAGGTTGACCACCGTCCAGTCCGGGCGCTCGCGCCTGAGCAACCGCACCAGGTTGCAGCCGATGAACCCCGCCCCGCCCGTGACCAGGACGGCCTGCGTCACCTTGCCCTCACCAGCTCGTTGGCGGTGGCGAGCGACTCGAAGGTGCCCGCGTCCGTCCACCAGCCCCGCAGGCGGTCGCAGCGCAGGGTCCCGGCTTTCAGGTAATGGTTGTTCACGTCGGTG
>DATKAG010000466.1:0-7934 GCA_035498355.1 Myxococcales bacterium
ATGTGCTCGCTGACGATGAAGCCCTGGACCAACAGGCGGTTGACGAGGATGGAGCGGACGTTGTCCAGGGGGATGGGCTTGCCATCGTAGCCGGCGATCACCCCGCAGAGGGCGACCCGCCCGAAAGCGTTCATCCGCGCCAGCGCCGCATCCATCGTGGCGCCCCCCACGTTTTCGAAGAGGAAGTCGATGCCTCTGGCCGTGGCCGCCTTGAAGTCCGCGCGGAACGACTCCGATTTGTAGTCGATGCAGGCATCGAAGCCGAGCTCGCCGGTCACCAGGTCGCACTTCGCCTTTCCCCCCGCGATGCCCACCGCCCGGCAGCCGCGCAACCGGGCGAGCTGGCCCACCACGCTGCCCACCGCGCCCGCCGCCGCGGACACCACCACCGTCTCGCCCTCCTTCGGGCGGCCGATCTGCGTCACTCCGTACCAGGCGGTGATCCCGGGCATCCCCATGCAGCCCAGGTACGCCGAGGCGGGGATGGCGCTGGTGTCGATGACGCGCAGGCCGGCGCCGTCGGTGACCTGGAACTGTTGCCATCCCGCCATGCCCACCACGAAGGCGCCCTTGGGAAGCTTCGGAGTGCGCGACTCGATCACCTCGGCCACCGTGCCGCCGATCATCACCTCGCCCAGCGGCTGGGGCGGGGCATAGGACTTCGCCTCGTCCATCCGCCCGCGCATGTAGGGATCCAGGGAGAGCCAGTGCACCCGGGTCAGCGCCTGGCCCTCGCGCGGCGCCGGCACCTCCGCCTCCACCAGGCGGAAGTCCTCCTCCGAGACCGATCCCTGGGGGCGCCGGGCCAGGAGGATCTGCTTGTTCTTCACCGCCGCCCCCTCACGCGTACCTGCGCGACACCGTTTCCGCCACGCAGGCCGGCTTGTCGCTGCCCTCCAGCTCGATGGTCACCGTCCAGGTGAGCTGCACGCCAGAGGGGACCTCCTCGATCTCCTTGGGCGTGAAGTGGGCCCTGATCCGCTGCCCGGCCCGGACCGGGGCGGGGAAGCGCACCTTGTTGAGCCCGTAGTTCACCGTCAGCCTGGCCGGCGGCAACTCCACCGTGTCCGCCGACAGCCGCGGCAAGAGGGAGAGGGTGAGGAAGCCGTGCGCCACCGTGCCCCCGAAGGGCGACTCTGCCTTGGCCCGCGCCGGATCGACGTGGATCCACTGCCGGTCCTCGGTGGCCTCGGCGAAGAGGTCGATCCGTTCCTGCGTCACGGTCAGCCACTCGCCGACCGCCACCTCGCGCCCGATCTGCTTGCGCAGGTCCTCCAGCTGGGAAATCCGGACCTTGGCCATGTGCGCCTCCGATCAGAGCTGCAGCGACTTGATCTCCAGGAACTCGTCCAGCCCGAACTTCCCCAGCTCGCGGCCGTGCCCCGACTGGCGGTACCCGCCGAAGGGAGCCAGCGGGTTGAACTTGCCGCCGTTGACGTCCACTTGCCCGGTGCGCATCCGCCGCGCCACCTTCTTCGCCCGCTCCGGGTCGGCCGACCAGACCGCCCCCGAAAGGCCGTAGCAGGTGCCGTTGGCGATCCGCACCGCCTCGTCGTCGTCGCGGAAGGGGAGGATGGAGAGGACGGGCCCGAAGATCTCCTCCTGGGCGATGGTCATCTCCGGTTTCACCTCCGCGAACACGGTCGGCTTCACGTAGTAGCCCCTGGGGAGCCCCGCGGGCGCCTCCGCTCCGCCGCCGGCCAGCTTCGCGCCCTCCTCGATGCCCTTGCGGATGTACCCGCGCACCTGCTCGCGCTGCTCCGCCGAGGCCAGGGGCCCCAGCCGCGCCTCGCCACCCAGGGGGTCGCCGGGGACGAAGCGCGCCGCGGCCCGCACCGCCACTTCCACCGCCTGGTCGTGGCGGGAGCGGGGGACGAGGAGTCGCGTCCAGGCCGAGCAGGTCTGGCCGCTGTTGAGGAAGCAGTTGCTCACGGAGGCGGGCACCGCCCGCTCCAGATCCGCGTCGTCGAGCACCACGCTGGCAGACTTGCCGCCCAGCTCCAGCGCCACCCGCTTGATGGTGGAAGCGGCAAGCTCCGAGACTCGCCGGCCGGCCCCGGTGGACCCGGTGAAGGAGATCATGTCCACCCGCGGATGGCGGGCGAGGGCCTCGCCTACCTCCGATCCGGCGCCGGAGACGAGGTTGAAGACGCCGGCGGGCAGGCCGGCCTGGTCGATCACCTCGGCGAGGATGAAGGCGCTGAGGGGCGCGACGCCGCTGGGCTTGAGCACCACGGTGCAGCCGGCGGCGAGGGCGGCCGCCACCTTGGCCACCGCCTGGTGCAAGGGATAGTTCCAGGGGGTGATGGCGCCGACCACGCCCACCGCCTCCTTGAGGATCAGGGAGTTGCCCACCCGCTCCTCGAAGGGGAAGTCCAGGAGGATGCGCGCGTAGCTGCCGGAGACGGCGACGGGAAGCCCCGCCTGGACGGAGCGGGAGAGGGCGAGGGGCATTCCCACCTCGCAGGCCACGGTGCGGGCGATCTCTTCGGCGCGGGCGGCGAGGCCGTCGCGGACCTTCTCCAGGAGCCGCGCGCGCTCCCCGGGGGCGGTGACCGACCAGCCGGCGAAGGCCGCGGCCGCCGCATCGACCGCGCTGTCCAGGTCGCGGGCGTCACCCCGCGGAACGCGGCCCATCACCTCCTCGGTGGCCGCGTTGATCACCTGGATGCTGCCCTTGCCCGAAGGCGCGATCCACTTCCCGCCGATGTAGAGCTCGTCGTGGTTTTGCACGGACTCCTCCGGCCGCATGCTTTATCGGTCCGCGGGCCGTCTGACAACGGGGCATGATGGCGCACAGGCGCGGCGGCTTCACTGCTTGCGGACGCGCTCGATCAAGGCGCCCAGGGCCACCGAATCGCCACGAGCTGCTCGCCCACCGAAGGGGCCTGCGGGGCGAGCGCCAGCGCTTCCACCGCCGGCGGCTGGGGAAGGCGCAGGATCGCCAGGTCCAGGTCGGGGAACCACCCGACGATCGTCGCCGGCACGGGTCCGGCGTCCTGCAGGACCACCTCGATGTCGCTCCAGGCCGCCATCTTCCCCGGCAGGAGCGCTCCGACCGTGTGCAACGTGGTCACCGCCAGGCCGTCCCCGAGGAGCACGCCGGTGCCCAGGCTGGGGGTCTGCACCACCTCCTCGCCGCCGCCGGCCGGCAAGGAGATGACGGCGCGGGCGCGGACGGCCACCACCGTCGAGTGCAGGTGGTCGGCGACGGACTTGAATCCCGCGGCCGAGTCGGTGGGGACGACCACGGAGGCGCGCGCGCCGGGGCCGGCGACCACCAGGATCAGGGCCAGGGCGCGAGTCGGAGGAGACATGGGCCGATTGTTCGCGGCCCGGATTGCGGATGCGTTTCGAGCATGTGTCGGATCGTCAAGCGCGGCGCCCGGCGTCCGACTCAGGGCCCGGAGGCCGGCCGGACGTCGACCACGCCCCAGAGCATGGAGCGGTCCTCGGCGGCGCGGTTCGACGCCGAGGGTTCCGCCGGCTCCGCGAAGCTGCGCAGGACCGCCACGGCGCCGGGCGCCGCGGCGCGCTTCACCGCCGCCAGCAGCCGCTGGCGGTAGGCCTCGTCCGCCCCGTCGAGGATGTTGGAGAGGGTGAACCCGGCGTAGCTCCCGGGCGGCTCGCTCTCGAGGAAGGCGGCCGCGTCCGAATGCACCAGCCGGACGCGGGACGCTTCCCCGGGCGCCGTCTCGGCGGACAGTTCGCCGAGAAGCAGGGCGCGGGCGTAGGGATTGGTGCGGTTGGGGTGGCGCGCGAAGCAGCGCTCCAGGCGGCCGCGCATCACGGCGCCGAAGCGGGCGGGGAGGAAGCCGAGGAACCCCGGGGCGTAGACCGCGCGCAACGCGGCGAAGGAGAAGAGGGCGTCGAAGGCGGCGCGGAAGCGCCGGGTGTCGAGCCGCTCGCGCCAGAAGCGGACCTGCTCCGCCGGGTCGTCGAGGTCGAGGAAGGCGCGCACCCGGTCCGGCCGCCAGCCCAGAAGCGGCGCGAAGGCGCGGCCCAGCCCCATCACCCGCTCGGCGGTGCCGCGGATCGCCGGGGCGCCGGCGAGGCGCCGCGCCGCGTAGGCGAGTTGCTCGGCGTTCAGGTCGACGGCGACCACCTCGTGCCGCGGCGCGAGCTTCATCGCCGTGCAGCCCGCCGAGGCGATGCAAAGCACGCGCCCGCCGGCCGGAAAGGCGCCCAGCTCGATGGAGGCGTCCTCGTACATCCGCCCGAAGAGCACCTTGCTCCGGCCGGCCCTGGCGTCGAAGCGGCCGCGCGCCCAGGCCGTCTCGCCCGCCGTCACCTCCATCCGGGCAGGCTCGCCGCCACCCAGGCCAGCACCAGGAGGGCGAAGTTCTTCACCAGCATCTCGCCGGGATCGTGGATGAGGTGCCGCGCAAAGAGCAGTCCGCTGGCATTGAGCAGGAGGAGGAGGAGGGTCTGCGCCAGCGCGCAGGGCACGGGGGCGATCCCGCTCAGCACCCAGGCCGCGATGGCGGTCTCGCCCACGCCCAGCACGCGGAGGAAGATGGAGCCGAGGCCCGGTCCGTAGCGCGGCACGGCCTCCACCACCTGGAACTGCCGCGGCTGGCGCCCGAGGATCTTGCACCACAGCCCCTCGTAGAGCCAGACCAGGGCGACGGCGACGCGGATCAGCCAGGCAGGCGGCAAGAGCGCCGTCATGCCGCCGTTTCCTGGCGGGCCTGCGGCGGCGCGCTCCGCTCCATCGCGCCGAGGATGAACCGGTGAAGCCGGTGGCAGACGGCCGCCTCGATCGGTCTCCACAGCCAGCGCGGCCGGCGGGCGCTCAGGTAGCGGGTGGTGAGCGTCACCTCCGTCCCGCCGCCCGGGGTCTCGCGCAGCGCATAGCTTCCGCCGGCCAGGCGGATGCCGCCCCCGATGTGAAGGTCCTGCTCCACCACCTCGAATCCGTAGTGGCGGCCGTGCTCGATCCGGGTGATGCGCTTGACCAGGTGCCCGCCTTCGTAGAGGCAGCGCGACTCGTCCCCGATCTGCGACTTGCGGCCCTGGGTGCCCTTGGGCACGGGCAAGAAGAGGCGCAGGGCCAAGGGAGGCCGCGCCTCGATCTGCTCGTAGAACATCAGCCGATCCCAGAGCCGGTCGGGGGAGGCGGCGAACGTCATCTGGGTGCGGACAGAGGTCGTCTCGTTCACGTTGCTCCCAATCGTCCCTCGGGCGGGCCCTCGCATCTATCACAGAGGCGGCCCGGCCGGAGGGCCCGACTTGTCCTTCGGACCTGGACCCTCTACGGTCTGCCAATGGCCCCGCGCGACGCCTGGTTCGGGCCCGCGGCCTACGAGGCCTACGTGGGCCGCTGGAGCCGTCTGGTCGGGCTGGAGCTCCTGGCCTGGCTGGGCGTTCCCCCGGGCGCCTCCTGGGTCGAGCTGGGGTGCGGGACCGGGGCCCTCAGCCGGACCATCCTGGCCGCCGCCGCCCCCCGCTCGCTGGACGGGTTCGACCGCTCGGCCCCGTTCGTCCGGCAGGCGCGCGCCGCCGGCGGCGAGCGGTGCCGCTTCCACGTCGGAGACGCCGGCGCGCTCGCCATCCGCTCCGGCGTGTTCGACGCGGCGATCTCCGGGCTGGTCTTGAACTTCCTCCCCGACCCCGCGGCCGCGGCGCGGGAGATGCGGCGGGTGACCCGCAAGGGCGGCGCCGTCGCGGCCTACGTCTGGGATTACGCGGGGGAGATGCAGCTCATGCGGCGCTTCTGGGACGCGGCCGTCGAGCTCGACCCGGCGGCCCGGGAACTGGACGAAGGCCCCCGCTTTCCCCTCTGCAGCCTGGTCGCGCTGCAGGATCTCTTCGCGGGCGCCGGCCTCGCCTCGGTGGAGACCCGGGCCATCGACGTCCCGACCCTCTTCCACGACTTCGACGACTACTGGACCCCTTTCCTCGGCGGCCAGGGCCCCGCGCCCGCCTATGCGATGTCCCTCGACAGCGCCCGAAGGGATCGCCTCCGCGACCGCCTCCGCGCCACCTTGCCCATCCGCCCCGACGGCTCCATCCACTTGTTCGCCCGCGCCTTCGCCGTGCGGGGACGGAGCTAGCGCATCCCCTTGCCGTCCCGGGACGGAGACTGAGACGTCCGCCGGAATTCGGGGACACAATACGCAACTCGCCGTGCCAACGGACTTGGCTTGGGGCGTAGTGTGTCCCGGATCTCCAATCTCCGACGCGTGCGGGGCGCAGCTAGCAGATACCACGGGAGATTTGCCGCCGTGGCCAGTCCGGAATCGGCCCGCCCGGCGACCGACGAGCCGCGCTCGCCCGCCGCGCGCCCCCCCCGCGGCCCCTCCTTATTGACACTGCACCGCGACACGCGGTTGACTCCTGCCTGCTCGCGCAAGCCCCGCCGTTGAAATCATTCTCTTTTCCGCTGTGGACGGGAGGCCCCTTCCCATGATGCCCGCGGCAGTCCGATCCTCGCTCCCCGTTCCCGCCGCCCGCCGTCTCGACGCGCGCATCCTCATCACCGGCGCCGTCATCGCCACCATCTGCGCCATCTTCTGGCTGGGCTCGCGCTATCCCTCGCTGCAGAGCAAGGCCGGCGCCGATCCGGACGAGGCCCTCTCCACCCCGCTGGGGTTCGAGGGCCACTTCCCCGAGCCGCGCGCGGACCAGAAGTTCAAGCGCGTCCTCTGGGTGGCGGCGGAGTGGGGCGTGACCAACAAGCAGGGGATGACCTTCGGCATCCTCCTCGCCGCCGCGCTCCTCACCATCGTTCCTCTCCTCCCCCGCCCGCGGGGAGGCAAGTTCGCCGGCTCGGTGCAGGGGATGCTGCTGGGCGCGCCGCTGGGGGTGTGCGTGAACTGCGCGGCGCCCATAGGCCAGGCGATGCTCAAGGGAGGAAGCCGGGTGGAGGTGGCCCTGGCCACCATGTTCGCCTCGCCCAGCTTCAACGTCATCGTGCTGGGGATGCTGCTCACCCTCTTCCCCTGGTACCTGACCGCGCTCAAGCTGGGCGCCAGCCTGGTGATGGTGCTGGTGGTGGTGCCACAGCTTGCCAAGCTGGCGGAGCGGCCGGGAGGGCGCAAGCCCATCGAGAAGCCGGCGCAGCTTCCCGGGCTCCGCATCTTCCAGTGGATCGAGTCGGCCTTCAGCCGGCTCTCCGGATCGCTCCTCACTCCCGCGGGCGACTCGCCCAAGGGCATCTTCCAGGCCTTCGCCTGGGTGGTCCTGCGTTACGCCAGGAACCTGGGCACGGTCATCCTCATCTCCCTGCCGCTGATGGCCCTCGCGGGCCTTCTGGGAGCGGCGATGGTGGAGCTGCTGCCCTGGACGCAGGTGGCGCAGATCGCCCAGGTCGAAGGCCTGCTCCCCAACGCGGCGGTGCTGGCGCTGGTGGCCGCCTTCGGCACGCTCTTGCCCGTGCCCATCGCCTTCGACATCGTGGTCTGCGCGGTGCTCTGGAACGCCGGCGTGCCCATGTACGTGGTGGCCACGCTGCTGGTCACCCTGGGCATCTACAGCGTCTATCCCTGGAGCCTGATCGGGACCACGCTCTCCTGGAGGATCGCGGCCCTGGCGGGGGCGGCGGTGGTGGTCCTGGGCATCGCGGCCGGGGCCACGGCGGGCCTCGTCAACCGCTGGCACGACCTGAACACCATCCGCCAGGCCGCGGCGCTGCTGGAGACCCTGCCGGCGCCCAAGCCGCAGCCGATGCTCCTGCCCAAAGGCAAGCCCGCATCCGAGCTGCGCGGACTGGCCCCGGCGCTTCCCCCGGGGAAGGTGGTGGCGGCCACGGGCGAGCTGGAGCTGCGGGGAAGCCCCTTCTTCCCCGCCACCGCCAAGGGCACGCATTTCACGCGCATCGACGGCGCCCAGATCGGGTTCGACCGCCTGCCCATGCCGCGCCCCTACCAGATGATGCAGCCCGGCCCCATGCACCTGGGCGGGATGGCCGCCGGCGACGTCAACGGCGACGG
>DATKAG010000467.1:0-3166 GCA_035498355.1 Myxococcales bacterium
GGTGCCGCCGAAGTACTCCTCCTTGGCCTTGATCATGTCGGCGGGATCCTTGCCGAAATACTGCAGGAGCATGTCGATCTGGGGCTGGATCATGCGCCGCCTTCGATCATCCGCACGAACCTGTGGAAGAGGTACCGGCTGTCGTGCGGCCCGGGATTGTCCTCCGGGTGGTACTGCACGGCGAACATCTTCAGCTCGGGGGCGGCGATGCCCTCCACGGTGTTGTCGTAGAGGTTGATGTGCGTCACCTGCACCTTCCCCTCCAGCGACTTGAGGTCCACCGCGAAGCCGTGGTTCTGGGAGGTGAGGTCGATCTTGTCGCCGATCACGTCGCGCACCGGGTGGTTGGCCCCCCGGTGGCCGAACTTCAGCTTGTAGGTCTTGCCCCCCATCGCCAGGGCGAGAATCTGGTTCCCCAGGCAGATGCCCATCACCGGCACCTTGCCCAGGAGCTCCCGCGCCTGGACGTCGGCGCCCACCACCGCCGCCGGGTCGCCGGGGCCATTGGAGAGCACCACCCCGTCGGGCTTGCGGGCGAGGATCTCGGAGGCGGGAGTGCGCGAGGGCACCACCGTCACCCCGCAACCCACGTCGACGAGCTGGCGGAGGATCCCGCGCTTCACCCCGTAGTCCACCACCACCACCTCGTGCCTCTTCGGCTGCGGCTGCCGTCCCGCCACCCCCTGCTCCCAGCGGTAAGGGGCCTTGGTGGAGACCTTGGTGGCGAGGTCCTGCCCCTCCATCCCGGGCGCCTTGCGGGCCCGCTCCACCAGCGCCTGCGCCGAGGCGCCCGAAGAGTCGATAATCCCCTGCTGCGCTCCCGAGCTGCGCAGGAGGCGCACCAGCCGGCGGGTGTCGATCCCCTCGATCCCCACCACCCCGTTGCGCTCGAGGAACTGGGGCAGCGACTGCTGCGAGCGCCAGTTGGAGGGCTCCTTGCACACCCGCCGGGCGATCAGGCCCGCCACCTGCGCCCGCTCCGCCTGCTCGTCGCCGGAATGGATCCCGTAGTTCCCCACCTCGCAGACGGTGAAGGTGACGATCTGGCCGGCATACGAGGGATCGGTGAGGATCTCCTGGAAGCCCGTGTGGCTGGTGTTGAAGACCACCTCGCCCACGGTCTCGCCCTCCGCGCCCACCGTCAGGCCTTCGAAGGCCTCGCCGCAGGCCAGCGCCAGCCTCGCCTTCTTCGCCGTCACTTGCCCTCCTCGTGCACCAGTTTCCCCCCCACGAAGGTTCTCACCACCTTCCCCCGCAGTGTCCAGCCCGCGAAGGGAGTATTGCGCGATCTGGACCAGGAACGCTGTGGGTCCACCTTCCATTCGCGCTCCGCATCCACCACGATCACGTCGGCGGGCGCCGACGCCCCCAGCGTTCCGTACGGCAGGTCGAAGCAGCGGGCCGGCCCGGCCGTCAGCCGCTCGACGGCTCGCGAGAGCGTCAGCTCGCCCGACCGGACCAGCAGAAGCGTCAGGGCGAGCGAGGTTTCCAGCCCGATCACACCGGTCGCCGCCTGGACGAACTCCACCTGCTTGTCCAGGGGGCCGTGGGGCGCATGGTCGGTGGCGATGGCGTCGATGATCCCCTCCTCCAGCGCCGCCACCACCGCCTGCCGGTCGCTCTCCGCGCGCAGCGGGGGATTCATCTTGGCGTGCGTGTCGTAGGGCTCGCCCGCGGGCTGGCCGGCGTGCGCCGCGGGCGGGACCCCGGCCACCGACTCCTCGGTGAGGGTGAAGTGGTGGGGCGCGGCCTCCGCCGTCACCCGAACGCCCCGCGCCTTCGCCTCGCGCAGCGCCCGCACGCTTCCCTGGGCGCTGACGTGCGCCACGTGCAGCCGGGCCCCCGTCATCTCGGCCAGCAGCAGGTCGCGCTGCACCATCGCCACCTCGGCCGCCGCGGGGATCCCGGCAAGGCCCAGCCGGGTGGCCACCGGCCCCTCGTTCATCGCCCCGGAGGCGCTCAGCGTCAGGTCCTCGGCGTGCACCATCACCGGGACGCCCACGTCGCGGGCGTATTCCAGGGCCCGGCGCATCACCCCGGCGGACATCACCGGCCGCCCGTCGTCCGTGACGCAGACGCAACCCGCCTCCTTCAGCTCGGCCATGTCGGCGAGTTGCTCCCCCAAAGAGCCGCGGGTGATGGCGCCGGCCGGCAGCACCCGGGCGAACCCCGCCTCCCGCCCGCGCGCGGCCACGAAGCGGGCCAGGGCGGCGGAGTCGCAGACCGGCCGGGTGTTGGGCATCGCCACCACCGTGGTCACTCCCCCGGCGGCCGCCGCCCGCGCCCCGGTGGCGATGGTCTCCTTCCCCTCCTCGCCGGGCTCGCGCAGGTGCACGTGCAGGTCCACCAGGCCGGGCAGGACCCAGCGTCCGCGGCAGTCGATCACCTGGTGCACCAGCTTCTCCGCCGGTGTGGCGGGCTGCTCGCGCACCTCGCGGACGTGGTCGCCGTCGATCAGCACCGTGCGCACCCCGTCCACCCCGTTGCGCGGATCGATCACCCGGCCGGAGTCGAGGATGATCATGGCGGCACCTCCGCCCGCAGGCAGAGGGCGAGCGCCGCCATCCGCACCGCCACCCCGGAGTCGACCTGGTCCATCACCAGGCTGCGGGGCGAGTCGAGCACGTCGCTGGAGAGCTCCACCCCGCGGTTCACCGGCCCGGGATGGAGGACCAGGGCGTCCCTGGGGAGCATCTCCAGGGTGCGGGCGTTCAGCCCCCAGGTGCGGGCGTAGTCGCGGGCGCCGGGGAGGCGGGCGTCGGCGATGCGCTCGTTCTGGATGCGCAGGGCCATCACCGCGTCGGCGCCGGTGAGCGCCTCCTTCAGGGAGCGGGCCACGGCGCAGCCCAGCCGCTCGATGCCGGCGGGAATCAGCGTGCTCGGCCCTCCCACCCGCACCCGGGCGCCCAGCTTGCTCAGGCAGTGGATGTTGGAGCGCGCCACCCGGCTGTGGGCGATGTCGCCCACGATGGCCACCGTCTTCCCCTCCACCGTCCCCCAGCGCTCCCGCAGGCTGAGCGCGTCGAGGAGGCCCTGGGTGGGGTGCTCGTGCGCTCCGTCGCCGGCGTTGATCACGCTCGCCCGCACCACCCGCGCCACCAGCCGGGGCGCACCCGCCGCCGGGTGGCGGACCACCAGCGCGTCGGCCCCGATGGCGTCGAGGTTG
>DATKAG010000468.1:0-3091 GCA_035498355.1 Myxococcales bacterium
ACGTCGCCGTCGCCGTCAAGGTCAACGACCACGTCATCGTCAACCCCCACGATCAGGTCAACGACCACGTTTCACAAGAAGCTCATCCCGTCGTGCCCCTCGCCCTGCCCGTGGAGGATGGCCTCGATGGCCGTGCGGCGCTGCTCGGTCAGCTCGCTCACCAAGGCCAGGATCTGCGGGTGGGTGAGCACCAGCTCCTGGAAATTCTCCCGCGGCAGCCGGAGGAGGATGGCGTTCCCGTCGGCCCGCACGGTGGCCGCCGCGGGCTCGCGGGTGAGCAGCGACATCTCCCCGAAGATGTCGCCCTCCTTCAGCCGGGCCAGCTCGATGTCCTGGGCCATCACCTGCACGCCGCCGTGCAGCACCACGTACAGACCGTCGGATCCCTTGCCCTGCTCGATCAGCGCCTCTCCCGGGCCCGCCTGGCGCATGCGGAACTTCTCCACGATGGCCTTGCGCTCCGAGGGATCGAAGTCCTTGAACAGGGGCGAGATGGCCATCACGTTGTTGAGGAGCCGCTGCCGGTAGAAGTTCTTCAGCGAGGTCACCACCTGCGGATAGCGCGAGGCCAGCTCCCGCAGCACCGTGTCGGTCACCTCCAGGATCCCGGTCTCCTCCTCGGCCGCCACGTTGGCGGTGCGCGGCGCGCCGGAGAGCAGCGCCATCTCCCCGAAGAAGGCCCCTTCCCCCAGGTGGGCGAGGGTGATCTCCTTCAGGTCGGGCCCGGTCTTGTAGATGCGCACCCGCCCTTCCACGATGATGTAGAAGCTGCGCCCCGGATCGCCCTCGCGGATGATCAGGTCGCCCGGCGCGTGCCGCTGGTAACCCAGCCGGTTGACCAGGGCGACGAAGGCCTCCTGGGAGAGATCGTCGAAGAGCGGCACCTTCTTCGCCGGCACCGGGGGAGCCACCGGGCGGGAAGGCGGGGCCACGGAATCGAAGGCCCGCTCCACGTCGGTGTCCCCGGCGGTGAGCGAGGGCGCCTCGATGGGCCGGGGGCCGGCGGCCTGCTCGTCGGCGCTGATGGAGAGCAGCTCGATCTCCTCCTCCGCCCCGCTGGGGGAGAGCAGGTCGGCGATGGGCCCGCCCTCGCGGCCGAACTCCTCGCCGGAGATCACCTCCTCGTCCTGCTCCCGCGCCACCAGGTCCTCGGCCTGCGGGGTGAGGATGGCGTCCTCGGGGAGCATCTCCGGCTCCGCAAGCTCGGCCGGCGGCAAGGCGGGATCGAGCTCCACCTCGATCTCCCGGCGCGGGGGAGGCGGCGTCCTGGGAGCGGCCGCGGCCGGAGGCGGCGGAGGGGGGGCGATGGCGGCCGGCTTCTTGCGGGGCGCGCCCATGCCGTCGTCCAGCTCCAGCGGCTCGTCGCCGCCCGGGGGCAGCTCGATCTCCTTGGGGATCCCGTGGCCGCCCGGCGGCGGCTCCTCCGGGCGCGGCGTGGGCGGTTTCGGCCTCACGCCGGAGGGGGCCAGCGACACCTTCCCCAGCCGGCGCTCGTTCATCTCCGCCAGCTGCTTCTGCGCCGCGGCGTTCTTCGGGTCGACGTCGAGGATCATCTTCACCGCGCCGATGGCCTTGATCAGCTGGCCCTCGTCGGCGAAGAAGCGCGCCGCGTGCTGGTAGGCGCCGATCGCCTTCTCCTTCTGGTTGATCCGGCGGTAGGTGTCGCCCAGCTTCAGCCGCTGCGCCACGTCCTTGGGCTCGGCTCCCACCAGCTGCTCGAGGACCTCGGCCGCCTTCTCCCACCGCGCCTTTTTCAGGTGCTCGGCGACCTCGTCCTTCAGCTTGCGGACGTCGATCTGGGTCTTCTTGGCCATTCGCCTCTTTCTATCCTTGATCGCGCCGCGCGTCTCGAACGCTACCCTCGGCCGCGGCTTGGGCGCCGGCGCCCGCCGGGAGGGGGCGGGCCGTGCCCGTGGCGGCGCGCGGGGAGCGCGACGGGCCGCGAAAGTCCGCCCGCCTCCGCCTTCTTGCCCGCCTGCGCGCGCAGCGAGTGCACCTCGGCCCGGGTCAGCTCCCGCACCTCGCCCGGGCGCATGCCCGCCACGGCGATGCCCCCGTAGTCGGCGCGGTGCAGCTTCTGCACCGGCGCGCCCACCGCCTCCATCAGCCGCTTGACCAGGTGCGGGCGTCCTTCCGCCACCACCACCCGCACCCAGGTGTTCCGCGGGGTGCGGGAATGGACCTCCGCCTCCAGGGCCCGGGCCCGGCCGTCCTCCAGGCGCACCCCCCGGCGCAGCCGCTCGATCTGCTCCGGCGCCGGCACCCCGTGCACCTTTGCCAGGTAGGTGCGCCGGACCCCGAAGCGGGGGTGCATCATGGAGAAGGCCAGCTCCCCGTCGTTGGTGACGATCAGCGCTCCCTCCACGTCGTAGTCCAGCCGCCCCACCGGGTAGACGCGCTCGGGGATGTGCTCCAGGTACGTCTTGATGGTGGGCCGGTTCTCCGGATCGCTCAGGGTGGTGACGCAGCCCGCGGGCTTGTAGAGGAGGAAGTAGACCTTGTCCTGCGTCTCGCGGATGGTGCGCCCGTCGACCTGGATCACGTCCTGGTCGATGTCGGCCTTGCTCCCCAGCTCGCGGACCAGCTTGCCGTTGACCTTCACGTGGCCGCTCTCGATCAGCGCCTCGGCCCTGCGCCGCGACGCCACCCCCGCATGGGCGAGGATCTTCTGCAGCCGCTCCAGCGCCATCACTCGCCCTTGTCCGGCTCCGGCGACGGCGACGGAGGCGGGGCGAGCACCGAGGCGGCCACCTTGGCCCGCTGGTCGGCGTCGTCCATGGCGTTCTCCAGCTGGGCCAAGGCGCTCTCGCTCTCCACCGTGGCCTGCATCATCCGCTCCGCCAGCTCCGGGTCGTGTGCCAGGTCGGTGAGGCCCGCCACCGCCGGGGCTTTGGGCGCCTCCTCCTCGACGATCTTGCGCGACTCCTCGGAGAGCTCCTCGAACTCGCGCAGGGTGGGGAGCTGGGTGAGGTCGCGGAGGTTGAAGAGCTCGAGGAACTCCCGGGTGGTGCCGAAGAGCAGCGGCCGCCCCGGCTCGTCCTTCTTCCCCAGGATGCGGATCAGCTTGCGCTCCAGCAGCGCCTTGGTGATG
>DATKAG010000469.1:0-2838 GCA_035498355.1 Myxococcales bacterium
TGCTCGCTCTCGGGGTGGAGGTCATCTTCTCGGCGTTCTTTCTCAGCATCCTCAAGGCCAGCCGCGAACGCCGGTGGACTTGACCGCGGAGAGCGCGGGCGCGCCGGCGCGCCGGGGCCTTTCGGCGCTGCTGCGGACGCCCATCGACGCCCCTCTGGGCACGGCGATCGCGGGCCTGGGGCTGGCCTGGCTCTCGCTCCTGCTCTGCGGGCCCGTCCCCAAGGACGGACCCGTCTTCCCCCACGTCTTCGAGTACCTCTTCTTCCGCAACGAGCCGTCCGCGGCCTGGCTGGCCATCGCCATCCTCGCCTCCGGGCTCCTGCTCTCCCGCTCCTCCCGCCTGCCCGAGCGCCCCTTCGTGGCCAGGCTGTCGGCGGATCCGCGCCTGTTCATCGCCTCGGCCACCGCCGTGCTCGCCCTGGCCGCGCTCCTCGTCTACCGCGCCCACCCGCTCTCCATGGACGAGTACGCGCCGCTCTTCCAGGCCCGGGTGTTCGCCCGCGGCAGGCTGGACGCGCAGGTGCCGCAGGTGATGCTGCCGCGCCTTCTGCCCCCCATCCGCTGGTTCATCGAGTTCGGTCCGGGCGGCGCCATGCTCTCCGGGTACTCGCCGGGATTCGCGCTGTTGCTCGCGCCCTTCGCCTGGCTGGGCTGTCCCTGGCTGCTCAATCCCTTGCTCGGGGGCGCCACCCTGGCCCTCACCTGGCGCTTGTCGCGCCAGCTCTGGCCCGGCACCAGCGCGCCCGGCTGGGCGCTGCTCTTCACCGCCGCCTCACCCGCCTTCTCCGTCAACGCCATCTCCTACTACACGATGGGCGCACATCTGGCCGCGTCGCTGGCCTTCGCCATCCTGCTCCTGGAAGGCCGCTTCTTCCTCGCCGGCCTGGTGGGCTCCGTGGCGATCTCCCTGAACAATCCTTTCCCCCACACCCTCTTCGCCCTCCCCTGGCTGGCCGCCGTCGCCTGGCGCCCGGGGAGGATCCGCAACCTGTCGCGAATGGCAGCCGGCTATCTTCCCGGCTTGCTGCTGGTGGCGGGCTGGATCTGGCACCGCGGCCAGGTCACGCGCCCCGCGCAGGTGTCGCGCGGGATCCTCTCCGGCCTCTCCTCCCTCCGGCAGGACGCCTTCGCCCTGCCCGGGTGGGACCTGCTGCTGGCGCGGATCATGAACCTGGCGGAGCTCGCCTCCTGGGCCGCACCGCTTCTCCTCCCATTGGCCGTGCTGGGCGCGGTGCGCTGCTGGAGGATCCCGGGCGTGAAGCTGCTGGTCGCCTCCGCCCTGGTCACGCTGGCCGGCTACACCTTCGTCACCTTCGACCAGGCGCACGGATGGGGGTTCCGCTACTTCCACTCCGCCTGGTCCGTGTTGCCGCTCTGCGCCGCCGGGGCGGTGGAAGGCGCGCAGGCCGCGCCCGCGCTGCGCCGGCTCGCCGCCTGGACGGCGCTCTGCAGCCTGCTCCTCTGCACGCCCTTGCGCTTCGGCCAGGTGCGCACCTTCATCGACCGGCACCTGGCGCAGATCCCCCCCGCGGGCGAAGGCCGGGAGATCGTCTTCATCGACGTCGCCAAGGGGGCCTACACCGTCGATCTGGTGCAGAACGATCCCTTCCTGGAGAACGACCGCTGGCTCCTGATCAGCTTCGGCGAGCGCGAGGACCGGGAATTCATGGTCGCCTTCTTCCCCCGCTCGCGCCGGACGCTCTCCGGCACCTTCGGCTCGGTCTGGAAGGTGGAGTGAATCAGGCCTGGAGCGCCCCCCGGACCCGCAGGCGCGCCCGCACCCGCTCCACGATCCGCGAGTCGCGCAGGTAGCGCGCTCCGCTGGCCGGCCCCAGGCCGAAGAAGGTCCGCAGCAGCGGTCGCCAGGGGACGGCGCCGCCGCTCGCCCCGGCGGCGAGCGCAAGGTTCAGCTCCAGGGAGAAGCGCGCCGCGCGCCGGACGGAGGGGGGCGCGCCGCCCTGGTGGCGCTCGACGACCGCCTCGAGCTGCCGCCGCCGCTCGGGGAGATCGCTCCGCTTTACCGTCTGCGAGCCGCCGTGGATGCGGAAGGCGGCCAAAGGCGATGCGATGTGCCGGACCGGGCCCCTGCCGGCCAGCTTCAGCCACAGGTCCCAGTCGGCGGTGTACCAGAGCGACTCGTCCATCGCGGAGCCGCGCAAGGCCAGCTCGCGCGCGAAGGCCGGCGCCGGGGCGGCGAGGAAGTTCTGCACCAGCAGGCGACGGACCATCTCCCCCGGATCCACCTCGCCCTCCGGCAGCGGGCAGCGCCAGGTCCCCAGCCGGTCGCCCTCCGGGCCGATGAAGATCGCGGGATGCACGATCAGCGCCGGGCCAAGGTCCGCTTCCTTGCGCAGCGCCGAGAGCCGCCCGGGCAGCCAGAGATCGTCCTGGTGGAGGAAGCAGGCGTACCGGCCGCGCGCTTCCCGCAGGCCGGCGTTGGTGGCCGCCACCCAGTTCCCCCCGCGTCCCCGCAGGATGCGCAGGGGAAGCCGGCCTTGCCAGGCGCGGAGGATCTCCGGGCTGCGGTCGGTGGAGCCGTCGTCGACCGCCAGCACCTCGCACCCTGCCGCGCCTTCGGCGCGGATGCTCTGCAGCGCCTGCTCCAGGTACCGCTCCCCGTTGAACACGGGCATGACCACGGAGAGCCAGGGATCGCCTCCGGCCACGCTCAGGACCGCTGCCTGCGGGCGATGCTGACGAACTCGTTGTACTTGAAGACCGTCCCGGCGAAGCGGGGGAAGGGGAAGGAGTAGCGGCGGTCCACCGCGAGGCCCGCCGCCCGGAGGATCTTCTCCACCGCCGCGAAATCCATGAACTCGACGTGCGTGGGGTCGGAGC
>DATKAG010000470.1:0-2125 GCA_035498355.1 Myxococcales bacterium
CACGTCCCTCCAGCGCGCCGGCGGCGGAGACGCGCTCCCGCTCCAGATGTACCGGGCGGCGTGGTCGATGGCGAAGAAGGCGACGAGGGGCGCGACGACGACCGACAGCGGGTGGAGCGCCAGTGCGCCCGACCAATTTCCGCTGAGGAGGGCGATTGTCGCCCGGGTCATGCCGCAGCCGGGGCAGGGGACGTGGAGCAGCGCGGCCGACAAGCAGAGCTGCAAGGGCGTGAGCGACACGATCGCGCCGAGCGCAGCGATGCCCGCGACCTTGAGAGCGCGGCGCCCGGCGCCACGTGCTTTGGAGCCGGCGAGGCGCCGGCGCGTAGCGTTCAGCCGCCCGACGAGGTGGGATCCCAGACTTCGTTCATGTCCTTGGTGAAGAAGTAGGGAAGCAGCAGGAAATAGAGCAGGGGACCGGACGACATCGGGTTGCGCGAGCCCGCGCGCTGCTTCGCTTCGGTGACCCACCCCGGTAGCTTGGTCAAAATCACGACCAAGTTCAAAATCGGAACCAGGATGTGCCACGGGACGATCTCCTCGCGGTTCAAATACGCCTTGAGCTCGGCCATGAGCGAGTACATGACGACGATGGCGTAGATCCCGCACGTCACGTAACAGAGGAGCGTAACGACGAGCGGGTTGCGAATGTGCTCGCGGCCGGCCGCGACGGGAGGCGGGTAGCTGGTGGGAGCGAGCGCGGCGTTGGGAGCAGGCATCATCGCCGCCTCGGGCGGGCCGCCATATCCCCCGTACGCGGCGGGTGGGTTGCCGCCGTAGCCGGCCGCGGGCGGGCCGTAGCCCGCGGGCGATCCGCCATAACCGGGCTGCGGCGCGCCAAAGCCTCCGCCTCCTGCGGGCGGCGCGCCAAAGCCTCCGCCTCCTGCGGGCGGCGCGCCGTAGCCCGGCGAACCGTATCCCTGAGCTTGCGGCGCACCGAAGTCCGCCGGTGGACCCCAGGGTTGGCCGCCCTGCGGCGGGGGATATGCGGCGGGCGGGGGCTGCGCCGGGGGCGCCGCTGCATGAACCGGCGGCCCACCGAAGGCGGGAGGAACCTGGTCGAGGGCAACCGTTCCGCCCAGCGGATTCACCCCGGCCCCGTGCCCACCGGGGGGCGGGCCTGGCGTACCGTAGTCGTGCGGGTGAGCGGGCGGCGAATATCCGCCGGGGGCCCCCATGCCGTACCCCGGCGAAGGGGGCATCGCGGGCGGGGCAGCGGCGGGCGGAGGAGGGTTGTTGAAGGGAAATCCCGCCGGCGGCGCTACGCCAACCATGGTTCCTTTGAACGCCGGCCGAGCTGCGGGCGCGGGCGCCTGCGCCGGCCCAGGTCCCATGACCGTCGCAGCGAGCTTGGCCGGAGCCGCGGGCTGAGCGCCCGGTGCGGGCTGTGCGGGCGGCGCCGGCTGCGCAGCCGGCCCCGGCTTCTGCGGAACCGACTGATTCATCATCAGCATCGTCCCCTTGAACTTCGGGGCCGCCGAGCCTTTGATGTTGAAGCCGCACTTGATGCAGGTGGTGGCCGTTTCCGGATTTTTCGTACCGCAGTTCGGACAGAACAAGACCGCCTCCCAGAGCGAGATCGTGGCCCTCGCTCAAAAACCCGTGGGCCGTCCGCCGCACGCGTTCGGCGCCAGAGGATTCGCATCCAAGCTACACGCAAGGCGGCTTAGTTCCAAGCGCCTTACGTGCGACAAATGCCCCCTTTCGGATAACTTGACGACGCGGTCGCTCGCCTCGCGTGGGAAAGGTTCCACTGTGCGAAGGCGACGCACGCCGGCCATTCCGACCGGCTTTCGCGGGACGTGTGGCGGGGCGGCTGGGCTGGGCGGCCTCGGCAGCGGCGTTCTCGTGTCCCTCGGGGGGCTGGGTGGCATCGCCTTCGAGGCTCCGCCGCTGCTCTCACCGCGCCGTTTGGCTCGTTTGCATGGTGGCGTGCGCGATTTGCCGCTCCGCTTGACACCGCGCCCGAGGGCCAACTAGGTTTCGCGCCGTCGCGAAGGGTAGAGCTTCGCTGAGCTTCAACGAGGAATCGATCTCCATGCCCTTCGTCCTCTCCGCCGATCGGGAACGCGAGATGGCCGAGATCCTGGCGCGTTATCCGACGCGGCGGGCCGCGTGCATCCCC
>DATKAG010000471.1:0-6005 GCA_035498355.1 Myxococcales bacterium
CAGTGCCGGCCCGACGGCACCCACTTCGAGTCGGCCACCAGCTACCAGCGGCTCTGCGCGGAGCTGTTCCTCGCCGCCGTGCTGGCCGCCCGGGCCGCCGCTCTCGACGTGCCGCCAGCCGTCGAGCACGCGGTGCGCGGCCTCTTCCGCAGCCTGGCTTGCACCCTCAAGCCCTCGGGGAAGATGCCGCAGATCGGCGACCTCGATTCCTGCCGCCCGCTCCCCCTCTGGCCGCGCGCGGCGCTGGACGCCTCGCCCGTCGCCGACGCCTCTGCCCCGGAATGGGAATGGCTCCCCGGGGGCCGCTCCTTCGTCGCCGCGCCCGCGCAGCGCAGCGCGCTTCTGCCCGACGGGGGGATCGCCGTGCTCCGCTCCGGCGAAGGCTGGCTCTGTCTCTCCGCCGGCCCGAACGGGCAGGGGGGAACCGGGGGGCACGCGCACAACGACAAGAACTCGGTGGAGCTGAGCTTCGGGTCCTTCGACGTCCTGGTCGACCGGGGCACGCACGTCTACGCCCGCGATCCGGCGGACCGGAACGCCCGCCGGGGAACCGCCGGCCACAACACCGTGCAGGTGGACGGCCTGGAGCAGAACCGCATCGTTCCCGGCCGCCTCTTCGCCTTGCCCGATCGCACGCGCGCCCGGGTGACGGAGCTGGCGCGCCGATCCGGCTTCGAGATCGCCGCCGGCGAGCACCGGGGATACGAGCGGGCGGGGATCGTCCACCGGCGGATCGCCGCCCTGGGCGAGGACTGCGCCGCCTTCGTCGACGAGCTTCGCGGGCAGGGCGAGCACCTCTTCCTGGCGCGCTGGTTCGTCCCGCACGAGCAGGTGGAGCAGCGCGCGGCCACGGCGGAGGAGGCGGAGCGCCTGGAGCGCATCCACCAGGCGGGGCTGACGTTCGGGTACGACCTGGGGCGCTGCCTTCTGGTGGGCGGCCGCGCCCTGTTCGCCTTCGGCGCCACGCTGCCCTGGACGCTGCGGGTGACGCCGACCGACGTGTCGCCCGGCTACGCGGAGAAGCTGCCGGCGCGCTGCCTCTCGCTGGAGCTGGCCGGGGCGGCTCCGGCGCGTGTGTTCACCGCCGTGCTCTTCCTGCGGCATCCCTGAGGGATGGCTAGGTTGCGCCAGGCGAGGGCGTAGATGGGGAGGGGGAGAATGCTCCAGGTCAAAGAGCCGACTCTTCTCGAGAGGATCCTCTCGAAGGAGGCGGTGGTCGGCATCTGCGGGCTCGGCTACGTCGGGCTGCCGCTGGCGCTTGCTTTTGGCGAGAAGGGCTTTGCGGTCCTCGGCTTCGACATCGACCAGCGGAAGGTGGAGGCGATCGGCAAGGGCGAGAGCTACATCCGCCACATCGACTCCGGGCGGGTGGCGAAGGCCATCCAGGCGAAGAAGCCGTTCGCGGCCACCCTGGACTTCCGCCGGGCCGCGCAGGTCGACGCGCTCATCCTCTGCGTGCCCACGCCGCTGAACGCCAACCGCGAGCCGGACATGACGTACATCGAGAACACGGCGAAGGCCATCGGCCCGTACCTGCGCTCGGGGCAGCTGGTGGTGCTGGAGAGCTCCACCTATCCCGGCACCACCGAGGAGGTGGTGAAGCCCATCCTCGAGTCGCTCTCCGGGCTGCGGGCGGGAGTGGACTTCTTCCTCGCCTTCTCGCCGGAGCGCGAGGACCCGGGCAATCCCCGGTTCAACACCGCCACCATTCCCAAGGTGGTGGGCGGGTACACCGCACAGTGCACCGAGCTGGCCAGCGCGCTGTACGCCAGCGCCATCACCCAGGTGGTGCCGGTGAAGGGCACGCGGGAAGCGGAGCTGACCAAGCTCCTGGAGAACATCTTCCGCTGCGTGAACATCGCCCTGGTCAACGAGATGAAGCTCCTCTGCGAGAGGATGGACATCGACCTCTGGCAGGTGATCGAGGCGGCCAGGACCAAGCCCTTCGGCTTCATGCCCTTCTACCCGGGCCCCGGCCTGGGCGGGCACTGCATCCCCATCGATCCCTTCTACCTGACCTGGAAGGCGCGGGAGTTCGAGTTCAACACCCGCTTCATCGAGCTGGCGGGGGAGATCAACTGGCAGATGCCGCACCACGTGGTGGAGCGGACCATGGAGGCCCTCAACGAGCAGGGCAAGGCGCTCAAGGGCGCCAAGGTGCTGATCCTCGGGCTCGCCTACAAGAAGAACATCGACGATCTGCGGGAGAGCCCCAGCATCCGCCTGATCGAGCTGTTCCGGGAGAAGGGGGCCAAGGTGGGCTACCACGACCCCTACTGCCCGAAGATGAAGGAGATGCGCCACCAGCCGAAGTACATGCTGGAGATGGAAAGCGAGGACCTGGCGGCGGCGAAGGAGGCGGACGCGGTGGTGATCGCCACCGATCACGACTGCATCGACTACCAGCAGCTGGTGCGGGACGCGAAGCTGGTGATCGACACCCGCAACGCCACCCGGGACGTGACGTTCGGGCGGGACAAGATCCGCACGGCGTAAGGTTCCCTCGCGCCCGCCTGCAAGCGGCGGTACAAAGGATGGATGGTCTTCATCCTCCTGGTCGCCGCTTTGGCCTTCCACCCCGATCCCCAGGATCCCCGCCAGCGGCAGCTCGGGGCCATGGCGGAGGAGCTGGAGCGGGCGCACAAGAGCCTGCAGCTCCGCGGCCACGAGCCGCCCTATTTCCTCAGCTACGCGGTGCGCGGCATCGATACCCAGGAGGTGGGGGCCAGGTACGGGGCGGTGTTCGTGGACCGGCGCCGGCGCGAGAAGCGGCTGCAGGTGGACGTGCGGGTGGGCGGCTACCAGTTCGACAACACGGGCTCCCCGGAGCTCTTCGACTTCGAGGGCGCGGACTCGGGGTACGCGGCGGGCCGCGAGGCGCCCCTCGACGACGATCCCGCGGCGCTGCGCAACGCGCTCTGGCTCCTCACCGACGAGACGTACAAGAAGTCGCTCTCAGCCTTCCTGAAGAAGAAGGGCAAGCAGGTCTACCGGCCCGACGATCCCGACACCCCGCCCAGTTTCTCCCGCGAGGAGCCGCGGGTTTCCGTCGATCCGCCCCTGGCCTTCCCCTTCGATCGCGCCGGCTGGGAGAAGGAGCTGCGCGAGCAGACGCAGCGGCTGGCCTCGCACCCGGAGCTGTTCGACTCGCAGATGCGGGCCTCGGTGGACCACGAGGAGCGCGAGCTGGCCTCCAGCGAGGGGACCCGGCTGGTGACCGAGCGGGTGATCTACGCGCTGCACGTGCAGGCCTGGGCGCGCGCCCCCGATGGCATGCTGCTGGAGAACAGCCGCGACTTCTACGGCGCCGCCCAGGCCGAGCTCCCCCGCGGGTCGGAGCTGGCCAAGCGCACCGACGCGATGGTGGAGGAGCTTCTCGCCCTGCAGAAGGCGCCCGTGCTCGATCCCTACACCGGCCCGGCCTTGCTGGAGCCGGAGGCGGCCGGGGTGCTCTTCCACGAGGCGGTGGGGCACCGCCTGGAGGGCGAGCGGCAGAACGACGACAAGGACGGGCACACCTTCAAGGGGCAGGTGGGGAAGCCGATCCTTCCCGCCTTCCTCTCCATCGTGGACGACCCCACCCAGCGCGCGGCCGGCCCCGTATCGCTGAATGGCTTCTACCGCTTCGACGAGCAGGGCGTGCCGGGGCAGCGCACCACCCTGGTGGACAAGGGGGTGCTGAAGACGTTCCTCCTCTCCCGCGCGCCGGTGCAGGGCGTACCGCCCCAGTCCAACGGCCACGCCCGCTCGGCCCCGGGCCGCGACCCGGTGGCGCGGATGTCCAACCTGATCGTCGAGTCCTCCAAGACCCTGCCCTGGGCGCGGCTCAAGGAGGCGCTGATCGCGGAGGCGAAGCGGCAGGAGAAGCCATTCGGGCTGATCATCCGCGACGTCACCGGCGGGAACACCGACACCAGCGGCTACGCCTACCAGGCCTTCAAGGGGCAGCCGCGGCTGGTCTACAAGGTGGACGCGGCCACCGGGGCGGAGACCCTGGTGCGGGGGGTGGAGATCGTGGGGACGCCGCTGCTGTCCATCAACAAGATCCTCGCTACCGGCGACCAGCGGCGGGTGTTCAACGGGTACTGCGGCGCGGAGAGCGGGTACGTGCCGGTGAGCACCGTGGCCCCCACCGTGCTGGTGAGCGAGATCGAGCTGCAGCGGACGCGGAAGGACACGGGGCGGCCGCCGGTGCTCTCCTCGCCCTGGGCGCGGCCTCCGGGCAGCGCGGCCGCGGGCGCGACGGCCACTCCGGGCAAGTAGATGCGACAGGTGGTCATCACCCGCCGTGGCGGGCCGGAGGTCATCGAGGTCCGCGAGGCGCCGGATCCGCAGCCGGCCCCGGGCGAGGTGCGCATCCGGGTACGCGCCGCCGGATTGAACTTCGCCGACGTGATGGCGCGGGTGGGGATGTATCCCGACGCGCCCGGCTTCCCGGCCGTCATGGGGTACGAGGTGGCCGGCGAGATCGACCTTCCCAAGGAGCGCGCGGGCGAGAAGGTGATCGCCATGACGGCGTTCGGCGGGCAAAGTGAAAGCGTCTGCGTCAAGGCCTCGCTCGCGCTGCCCCTGCCGCGGCGTCTCTCCTTTGCCGAGGGCGCCTCCATCCCGGTGGTCTGGCTGACCGCCTGGCACATGCTGGTGGAGCTGGCGAACGTGCGCCGCGGGCAGACCGTGCTCATCCACAGCGCCGCCGGCGGGGTGGGGACGGCGGCGGTGCAGATCTGCAAGAAGCTCGGCGCCGCCTCCATCGGGACCGCCTCGGCCCAGAAGCACCAGCGCCTGCGGGAGCTGGGGCTGTCGGAGGCGATCGACTACCGGAGCAAGGACTTCGAGGTGGAAGTGATGCGGATCACCGGCGGGCGGGGAGTGGACGTGGCGCTCGACCCGGTGGGGACGTTCAAGAAGAGCTTCCGCTGCCTGGCCCCGGTGGGGAAGCTGATCATGTACGGGGCCAGCGCCGCCGTGACGGGGGACAGGCGCAACCTGCTCGCCGCCGCGGGTGCGGCCCTGCGCATGCCCTGGTTCCATCCCCTCAAGCTCTTGCCCGACAACAAGGGGATCTTCGGGGTGAACATGGGGCGGCTCTGGGGGGAGGCGGGATTGCTCGCCCGGGAGATGAAGGAGATCCTCGCGGGGTTCGAGGCGGGCGAGTTCAAGGCCATCGTGGATAGCGAGATCCCCTTCGCCGAGGCGCGCCGCGCGCACCAGCGGCTGCAATCGCGGGAGAGCTTCGGAAAGGTGGTGCTGGTGCCGTGAGGGGATCCCTTCACAGCCAGGGCTTTCGCACCCGCGGTGGCCAGGCGAAGGAGAAATCGTCCGCTTCGAGCGTCAGGTTGGGGCTGTAGGCCGGATCGTTCAGCAGCGCCTCGCCCCAGCGCGACCGCATCAGCTGATACTCGCTGCGGAACCTGGCCCGTTTCCCACGGCTGACCTCGTCGCTGCCGCGGCTCTTCGACTCGTGGTGGATCAGGGTAGCGAAAGGCGTCCAGAGATTCCTCAGGCCGAGCTGCCGCACCCGGAGGCAGAAGTCGACGTCGTTGAAGGCGACCGGGAATGCTTCGTCGAATCCACCCACCCGGTGAAAAGTCTCGCTGCGCACCAGGAGACAGGCGGCCGTGACCGCGGAGACATCCTGCACCAGCTGCGCACGCCCGGCGTAGCCGGGATCATCGGATCGGGCGCGCTTGTGCGGATGCGAGGCCACTCCGCCGATGCCCACCACCACCCCCGCGTGCTGGACGGTCCTGTCCGGGTAGAGCAAGCGGGCTCCCACCGCTCCGATGTCCGGGCGCATCGCCTGCGAAACCATCTCTTCCAGCCAGCCCTCCTCGAGCGCCTCGATGTCGTTGTTGAGGAGGCCGAGGACCGCTCCCGTGGCCTGCGCCGCGGCGAAGTTGTTCAGGGCGGAGAAGTTGAAGGGGGCGTCGAAGCGCAGGACGCGGGCGACCCTTCGCCGTTCCAGGGACGCCAGGTAGTCGAGCGTCTCCGGCGAGCGGCTCTGG
>DATKAG010000472.1:0-19692 GCA_035498355.1 Myxococcales bacterium
TCGCTTCGTGGTCCACCCCGTGGTGGCCGGGCACGGTCCGTTCTTGTTTTCCGGCCTGCAGCCATCGTTGCGCCTGAAGTTCCTGGACGCGACACGGCTCAAATCGGGCATCGTGGCGTTGCACTATCGCCGGCGCTAGCGCCTACTGCGCGCATGCGCACCCCACTCTTGCTCCTGTCGCTCTTGATGCTCGCCCCCGCGCGCGCCGAGCCGCCAACCGGCGGGATGCTGCTCACCATCTTCCTCCGGCATGATCAGTCCAAGACGCTGGATGAGATCCGGGCCCACCTGGACAAGACGGGGTTCATCGCCCGGTTCCCGCCGGCCGGGGTGGAGGTGGTCTCCTGGTACGTGATGATGGGGATCGGCCAGGTGGTCACCATCCGGCTGCCGCCCGAGAAGCTGCGGGAGGTGAACCGGATGGTGGAGGAGAAGGCCTGGGGCGCGTACCGCACCGACTTCTACCCGACCTACGACTACAAGGCGGTGGCCGAAGCGGACAGGAAGAAGCGCGAAAAGCCTTAAGGCCGCTCCACCGCGCTCGCGTCGAGGGCGGCGGAAGGGGGCGCGGTCCCAAGCAGCGCGGCCACCGTGGGCGCCACCTGGGTGGCGCGGAAGAGGGGCTCGCGGCGGAGGCGGAAGTCCGCGGACTGCACCAGGAGCGGCACCAGCGAATCGTCGTTCCACACCGACCCGTGGTCGGCGGCATAGGTGGACGGCTTCAGCGTCCACAGCGGCCGCACCACCAGCAGCACCTGCCCGCTGCGGCCGGGGAAGAAGGCGTGGCGGATGAAGGGCTCCGCCTGGTCGATTTCCGCCGCCGGCACCGCCCGCCAGATCCCCGGCTCCCGCCGCAAAAGCTCCACTGCCACCTCGATGGCCTTGGGCGAAAACGGCGCCCGCAGCGAGACCACGTTGCTCTCGATGTTCGCCACCCATCCTTCCGGCCGCGCCCCCAGCGCCTCCTCCAGCGCATGGTTCAGGCGCGGCAGGAGCTGATCGGTGGCGATGGTGCCGCCCTGCCCCACCCGCAGCCGCCGCTCGTCGGGCTCCCCGGGCATGAGGCCGTGATCGGCTGTGAGCACCACCGAGAGCCGCTTTCCCAGCCGGCGGCGCAACTCCCCGAGGAAGGTGGAGAGCTCGTCGTGCGTGCGCAGGACGGCGTCGGTGCGCTCGCGCGACAAGGTCCCGAACTGGTGGCCCACGCCGTCCACCGCCGCCAGCGCCACCGTCAAGAGGTCCGTCTTCCCCCGATCGCCCAGGCCCAGCGCGGCCACCGCCTCCCGGGCCGTGCGCAGGGCGATGGTGGTGCCCGGAGGCTCGTTGCGGATGGCCTTGTAGAGGCGCGCGTCCACCTTCCCCTGCCCCACCCGGTGGGGAAACTCCGCCCGGATGTCCTGGAAGGGCGTGGACCCCAGCGCCCTGGGCTCGGGCAAGAGGCGCGCGAGCGCCTCGGGCCGCGAAGGAGTCCAGACCCAGTCCTTGAACGCCTCGGCGGGATGCCGGGGCACCCAGCCGGGCGGCCCCGGCGCGTAGCAGGTGGTCGAGGCCATCTCCCCCGTCTCCGCCTCCCACCAGATGGCGAGGTCCGCGGACGTCCCGCCCAACAGCAGCGCGCTGCGGTCCTTGACGCTCACCGCCACCACCCGCGAGGCGCCGTCGGTGTTCAGCTTGAGCGCGTCGCCGATGGTGGGGGCCAGCAGGGCGGCCGCGCTCCTTCCCGACTTGCTCCCCCAGACGGGGCAAGAAGGATCGTCCACCGCCTCGACGAACTTCCCCTCCTTCCAGAACGAGTTCCCCGGGATCCCGTTCAGGTCCGCGTATGCGCCCGTGGAGAGCACCGCGTGCGCCACCGCCGTCTCGGTGAGCGCGGTCTCGTAGCGCATGGGCGCCGGCTGACCGAGACCGGCAAATCCCTTGGGACCCAGCTCGGGAGCCAGCCAGAGGAGATCCTGGTAGCGGAGCTGATCGACCACCACCAGCACCACCAATCGTCCCTGGGGGGCGGCAGCGGCAGCGGCCAGGAGGAGGGCGGCGATCATCGGGCACACCCTGCGGGCTTGATCGATTCCCGGGCACCCTGCATTGTGCGCTCATGTTCCAGGCTGGCCTCTTGAAAGACAAGACCTTCGTGATCACGGGCGGCGGCACCGGGCTGGGCGCGGAGATGGCGCGCCGCTTCGCCGGGCTGGGCGCCGGCTGCGTCCTCCTCGGCAGGCGCAAGGAGAAGCTCGACGAGGTGGTCGGGCAGATCGAGCGCTCCGGGGGAAAGGCGAGCGCGCATTCCTGCGACGTGCGCGACTTCGCCGCCGTGCAGGAGGTGGCCGGCAAGATCGGCCAGGTGGACGGGCTGGTGAACAACGCCGCCGGCAACTTCCTCGCCGCCGCCGAGGATCTCTCTTCCAACGGCTTCAAGGCGGTGGTGGACATCGTCCTCAACGGCACCTTCCACTGCACCAGCGCCTTCGGCCGGCGGATGATCGAGTCCGGCAAGGGCGGCGCCATCCTCAACATCGTCACCACCTACGCCTGGACCGGGTCCGCCTTCGTCCTCCCCTCCGCCTGCGCCAAGGCGGGCGTGCTGGTCCTCACCCGCTCGCTGGCGGTGGAGTGGGCGGCGTACAAGATCCGGGTCAACGCCATAGCCCCCGGCCCGGTGCCCACCGAAGGGGCGTTCTCCCGCCTGCTGCCCGATCCCTCGCTGGAGGAGATGGCGCGCAACCGCGTGCCGCTGAAGCGCTTCGGCACCCCGCGCGAGATCGCCGACGCGGCCGTCTACCTCATGTCCGACGGCGCCGGCTACGTGACCGGCGACTGCCTGACGGTGGACGGCGGCGAGTGGCTGCGCAACGGGGGCGAGTTCAGCTGGGCCACCGACTTCGACCGCGAGAACCTCAAGCAGATGCTCAAGGCGATGCGCGGGAAGGAGAAGTGAGCAGCTCGCGCACTTCCTTGAAGCGCTGGTTGGGGATGGGGATGGAGAGCACGTATTGCTCGATCAGCCAGCGCGGCCCGCTGCGGACCAGCACCCCGCTGCCCCGCGCCGGCCCCAGGTTCTGCGTCTCCAGATCCTCCTCGAACCAGGCCACCTCGCCGCGCACGGCGATGAAGCGCCGCGCGGCGCGGAACGACCAGGCCTTGCCCTTGGCGAAGTACGGGTGGGCGTAGGCGCGGAAGGCGGCGACGTCCCAGCGCTCGGTCGCGTCGGTGCCCAGGAACACTCCGCCCGGGGCGAAATGGGCGAAGTAGCGCTCCTCGTCCGCCCGCGCCGCCGCGTCGTGGAAGTCGTCCAGCTCCCGCGCCACCGCCTCGCGGTCCGGCCCCTCGCCCCCGCCGGCGTGCGCGCAGGAGACGAGCAGGGCCGCACAGAGGCCAAGGCGCATTCAGAACACGTAGCGGATTCGGGGCATCACCGCCAGCGAGGGAATCCTCAGGTCGGAGCCGGCGAACGTTTCCCGGAACAGGGCGTCGAGGCCGAGGGCGAAGTGATCGAGGTGCGTGTAGTAGTCGAAGGCGAGGCCCGCGCCGACATGGAACGCGCCCAGGTGATCCTGGGACCCGCGCATCGGCGGAGGCGTCAGGAGCGTGTACCCGCCGAGCACCTGGAGGGAAAGGCGCGTGCGGGACGAGAGGGGTACTCCGTAGGAGAGCCCCGTCTCCAGGAAGATGGCGGAGAAGGAATCGGACCCGGCACACTCTCCGACCCCCAGGTCGTAACAGGAAGCGCTGGCGGAGGTTACGCCCAGCGAGCCGGAGAGCGAAAAGCGATCGCTCACGTCCCGGCCCAGCGTCATGCCCAGATACGGCTGGAGGCTGGAGAAGGCGCGCGATCCGCCCATCGCGGTGGCCAGGCCCAGCGCCGCCTCGACGTAAGTCCCCCGCCGAGGCGCTTCTTCAGCGCCGGCCACCGGCACGGAATCGGGCGGCCGCGCCGCCGGATCGGGCTGGGCCGCGATCGCTGCGGCGGTCAGGAGCGTGGAGAGGAGACTCATTGCCCGCTGCTCTTGAAGACGTAGGGGTAGGTCACCTGCACCGTCCCCCCGCCCTGTGGCGCAGGAAAGGCCCAGCGGCGCACGTGGTCGATCATGCAGCCCTCGACCGGCTGGCTTCCGAGCGTGCTCTGCTGCACCAGCGCGTCTCCTACCCGCCCCGTTCCGTCGATGAGGAAGAGGACGGTCACCTTCCCGTAGAGGCTCGGATCGCGGGAGAGCCCCTTCTCGTAGCAGTACTTGATCTCGTTGTAGTGCCGGAGGATGACCCGGTTGATCGCCTCGCGCGAGAGCCCTCCCACCACCGTGGTCCGGCCGGGGACGAAGATGGTCTCCTCCTTGCCCCGGCCGCCCAGGTCCACCTCCCCGTAGCCGCCGCGGCCGTGGCCCGACCCCTTGGTGCCGAGGCCTCCGATGCCCAGCGCGTTGCCGCCTCCACCGGCGCCCGCCCCGCGCGTGCCCAGGCCGCCCACGCCGTACGCGTCGCCGTCACCTGCCCGCGCGCGCGTGCCGCCCAGCGAGGGATTGATCCCTCCCCCCAGGCCACCGGGGCCGGCTGCCGCCGGACCGCCGGACTGCACGCCCATCTTCGAGAGCGCGGCGATCAGCCCCAGCTTGCGGATCTTCGCCAGGTCGTTCGCCTTCTTGTCCGCCTCCGGCTGCGCGGTCCCCGGCTTCGAGGGCGCTGCTTCCTTCTTCTGCGCTTCCGGCTTGCCGATCCTTCCTTCCTCGCCCTGGCTCTTCTCGCCTTCCCGCGCCCCCATCAGCTCCCTGGGCTTGGGCGGCGGCTCCGGCGCCAGGGGCTTCGGCTTCACCTGGTACCGGGCGATCCGCTCCGGAGTGGGCGCGAGGGCTTCGCGGGAGAGAGGGTCCCTGCGCGGCGTCAGGCCCACCGCCACCAGGAACGCCGCCAGCCCCAGGAGCGCGACCAGGAGGGTGGCCGCGAAGCGCCCGTCGATGCGCTGGCGCAGCGGCTGCTCCTCCTGCCGCCGGGCGCGCACGTAGCGGGCGATCAAGGTGAGCGAGGGAGTGATCTGCGCCACCAACCGGTCGTCGTCCCCGATGGTGTACGAGTGGCCGGGGAAAGGCGCGTCGACCCGCTGGCCGCTCCGGGCCAGCGGCGCCACCCGGCTGCCGCGGTGCACCTCTGCGTGCAGGTCGTCGGGCAGCGTCACCACGTGCCCGCGCGCCCCGTGCCTCACCAGCTGGAAGTTCTTCGGCAGCGTGGAGCCCGGCAGATCGAAGAGCCGGCTGACGGCCAGGTCGTCGGCGCTTCCCACCTGCTCCAGCTCCACCAGCGTGCTGCCGCCCCAGACGATCCCCACCAGCAGCACCCGGCCGTTTCCCGAAGGCCGCTCCGGCTCCGGCAGATCGTCGGAGATCAGGAGCCGCGCCGCCTGCGCCTCGGCGATGCGCGAGGCCAGAGTGGGACGCTCGAACGGCGCCTCCTCCATCCCCAGAACCTCCTCGCCCCTCGCCTCGCCCATCGCGTCCCTTAGAGGTTGTCCGCCGACTTCTGCAGCTCGGGGTTGAAATCGTCGCGCAGCCGGATCAGCGAGTTGAAATGCGTGCGGGTGCGGTCCAGGACGTAGCTCCCCTCCGGGCGGGTGAGCTCGCCTTCCACGGTGACGTCGTTGAAGTCGATCACCGTGCGCTTGCGCACCACCACCTTGTCTGCCTCGTGGATCACCTTCACCGAAGGCTTCTCCTGGGCGAGCGCGGGCAGCGCCAAGAGCCCCAGCAGCAGCACCCTCCCCAGCACCCGTCCCCCTCCCATCCCCGGCACCATTTGCATCGCCTCCCGATCGGCCAAGCGGCAGCTCCCTGGCCCGTTGCTCAGCGGACACCGCCCGGGTGCCCGGCCGGCGCGGCCTGCGCCGTGCGCATGCGCAACTCGATGGCGGCGATCTGCGCCCGGACCTGATGCGCGCGGGTACCCTGGGCGTGCGGCAGGTACTGCTGGAACGCGGCGGCCGCCGCTTCCAGGCTCCCCTCGGCCCTCAGCGCCAGGGCCCGGCCGTAGAGCGCATCGTCCTCGTCCGGGCGCGCGGCGAGCACCCTTTCGTACTCCGCGCGGGCCTCGGCGGGCTTCTGCAAGCCCTCGAGCGCCTGGGCAAGGGAGAGGCGCGTCTCCCAGCGGCCAGGATCGAGCTCCAGGGACCTGCCGCAGGCCTGCTCCGCCGCGGCATAGTCCCGGTAGCGCAGCGCCAGCGCCCCCAGGTTCGCCCAGGCGGGCGCGAACGAGGGATCGAGCCGGGCGGCCTCCGCGAAGTCCGCGCGGGCGGCGGCCGGGTCGTCGCGGCGCAGCGCCAGCAGCCCCAGGCTGTTGAGCGTACCCGCATCGGCCGGGTCGAGCTTGCGCGCGTTCTCCAGCAGCCACTCCGCGTGCCGGATCCGGCCGCGGCCGGCCTCGACATCCGCCAGGGCGCGGAAAGCGCCCGCATCGTCCGGGTGGCGCTCCAGGACCTGGCGGGCGGCCGCGGCAGCCTCGTCCAGCTTCTTCTGCGCGAGCAGCGCCGCGGCCAGGCCGTCGAGCAGCCGGGGGTCGCCGGGCAGCTTCTCCAGCGAGGCGCGGAGCACCGCCTCCGCCCGCACTGGATCGTCCTGAAGCAGCCGGGCGAGGTCGAGCGCTGCTCCCACCTGCCCGGGGTCGATCTCCAGCGACCGCCGATAGAGCTCCTTTGCCCCCGCCGGGTCGGAGCGCTTCTCGGCCATCCAGCCCGCCTCGAACAGGGCCGCGGCATCCCCGGGCTCCCGGGCGAGATAGGCTTCCAGCTTCTCCCAGGCCTGCTCCCACTTCCCTTCCGCCATCAGGGTGCGCGCCCGCTCGTGCAGGATCGAGGGAGGAAGCTCGACCAGGGGGCCGCGCCCGGCCTGCTTGACCGCGAGCTTCGGTGGAGGTGGCGGCGGCGCGTGCACGCAAGCGAAGGCGGCGCAAGCGAGGAGGATGGGCGTGCCGCGCATCAGCGGGCCTCCTTTACGGCCAAGGCGGGCGCCACCGGCCGCCAGAGGCTGCCCTCGGCCCACCCCGGTTCGCGCCGCGGTCCTAGAGATTCGGGCTGGTACTCGCGCAAGAAGTCCTGCGCCCGCAGCGTCCACTCGGAGTAGACGCCGGATTTCTCCGAGACCTCGACCGCCTTGCGGAACGCTTCCACGGCCTTGTCCTCCAGCGGCAGGGCCTGCGCGGAGAGGGTGCTGCGGTAGAGCTCCTCCTGCTCCGCGTCCAGCCCGCGGGGCAGGGGCGCGTCGAGCAGGCCCTTGTTGAAGTCCCGGTACGCCTCCCCGATGCGCGTGAACGCCGCCTCGCTCCAGAGCGGGCTGCCGATGGCCACCACTTCGCCATAGGCGGCGAGCAGGCGGTTCAGGCGGGCCTTCTTCAGCTTGAGCGCGGCCACCAGGTCCGCCTGGCGGCCGGAGCGGAAGCGGACGGCCTGAAACTCGTCGAACCCTGGAGCTTCGGCGAGGAACCCGGCATGCGCCTTGGCGTCGATGGCCGCCGCCGAACCCCTCTCCGATCCGGGCAGCGACGCGAAGCGCCTGGGCACGTCGGCAAGGATGGCCGCGGCTTCCGGCGCGTCCAGGGCGCGCAAGGCCAGCGCCTGGCGATAACGGGCAAAGAAGAGCTGCCCGGCCGTCGCCGCCCGGGACCATTCCCGTTGGAACGCCGACCAGTGGCGGGCGGCGCCGCGGAAGTCCTTCTGCCTCTCCAGGATCAAGCCGATGTCGAAAGCGATCCGCGCCGCGTCCGGCCGGGAACGGTAGAGCCCCAGGTACTTCCGCCAGCCCTGCAGCGCGCCGGCATCGTCGCCCAGGTTCTCCCGCAAGAGCGACGCCTCGTAGAGCCAGTCGGCCGCCCGGGCATCCTCGGGCCAGCGCTGCTGCGCCTGCTCGTACCAGCGGATCGCGTCCGCGAATCTGCCCGCCCGCTCGCAGGCGCTGCCCAGGGCTGGGAGCGTGAGCCCGAGGATCTCCGCCTCCGCCCCGGGATGATCGCGCAAGAGCTGCTCGCCAGCCGCGATCTCCACGTCCAGCTCGCCGGCCTTGTCGGCGATCACCAGCGCGTCGTAGAGCGCCTTGGGCGCGTGCTCGCTCTTCGGGTACCGGGCGACGAAGGCGCGGAACTCCCGGGCGGCGCGGGGCAGGTCCTTCTCCTGCTCGTAGATCCGCATCACCTGCTTGAACTTCGCCCCCTCCGCGATCCGGGCCACCTCGCCGGCGAACTTCGAGCCCTCGGGGCAGAGATCGCGGTTGGCCAGGTAGCGCTCCCCCAGCTCGTGCAGCTCCTGCCACTCTTGCCGGGTATCGAGGATGTCCAGCGACAGGTTCGCCGCCTTCTGCGACCAGGCGTTCCCGGGCCAGCGGAAGATGATCTCGTCGAAGCGCCGGGCGGCTTCCGCGAAGTGACCGCGCTGGTAGAGCAGGAACGCCGCCTTGTAGCGGATGGCGATCGCGTCCGTTCCCTCCGGCGCCACCTGCGCGTACCGATCGCAGGCGGCGACGAAGTTCCGCTCGTTGTCCGGGAGCGCGTCCTCCTCCCCGTGGCCTTCGTCCGCGAGCTTGCCCCGGGAGAGGTCCACAGACCTCTCCAGCGCCAGGACGGAGTCGAAAGCGGCTCTCTGCGCGTACTGGCCCCTGGGGTCCTCCTCCAGCACCTTCCCGTACTCGGCGGCGGCTGCGTCCCACTCCTCCAGGGAATAGAGGATCTCCGCCAGGTAGAAGCGCATGGAGACGGCGGCCGGAGAGCCGGGGAACGCCAACAGGTACTGCCGGTACATTTCGCTGGCCAGCCGGTAGGTGGCGGCGCTCTTCGTCTTGATCGCCTCCTGGTGGTAGTCCTGGACCACCTGGCGCAGGGCTTCCTCCTCCGGTCCGCCCGCCTTGGAGCGGTAGCGCGAGGCCAGCAGCGTCATCTCCGCCGCCACCTGGTCGCGCCGATCGAGCTTGTCGAAGCAGAGAACGATGCGCTGCTGCCAGGCCGGCGCGCGCGGATCGGACGGCGCCCGTTCCTCCAGCATCCTGTAGATGCGCACGGACCGCTCGAACTTCCCGGATTCGAAGTACGTGGAGGCCAGCCTCTCGATGGACTCGATCGCCCGCGCCCCGGCCTTCTCAGCGAGGTACTGGACCGCGTCCTCCACCGCATTCAGCCGGGCATAGGCGAGCACGATGTCCCGCAAGGCTTCGCTCTCGAGCTGCACCCGGTCGCCCCGCGTCTCCCCTTCGGCGTAGGCGATCACCTCCTGGAATTTCGCCACCGCCGCCGCGTAAGCGCCGGCGTTGTAGTCGCACCAGGCCAGCTTGTAGAGCGCGAAGGGATGGATCTTGGGCAGGCGCGAGGCGGCGGCCTTCCGGAACGACTCCCGCGCCCGGTCCAGATCGTTCGCGGCGAAGTAGTGCTCGCCCATCTGCACGAGCGCGTCGGGGACCAGGCGGCTGCGCGGATTCTCCTCCACCAGCTCCCGGTAGCGGGCCATCGCCCCCTCGCGGTCGCCGCTCTCGTCCAGGTCCTGGGCGGAGACGAAGAGCACCTCGTCGCGGCGCTGGTAGCGCGGATGGCTGGCGAGGATGCGCTGGTAGATGGCCAGCGATCGGCTGCGGAAGTCCGCGCTGGCGCTGGTGTCGGCCTTCGGCTCCTCGCCCTTGCGCCCTCCTTCCGCCCACTTCGCATACGCCTGGTCGTGCTCGCGGACCTCGCGCAGCGAGGCGGCCCTGGCCTTCTCCCACCAGAGCTCGGCGAGCTGGAACTCCAGGTCGGCCCGGCGGTCCGTCTCCGTCAGCCGGGGCAGCAGGGTCGCCAGATCGCCGATCAGCTCGTCGCGCTTGGCTTCCGTCGCGGCCTCGCGAGCGGCATCGTCCGCCGCGGCCGGCTTCGCGGCGGCGGCGGGACACGCATCCTTGACGGTGTAGCGGTAGTAGCCGATCTCGTCCGGCCAGTACTCGCCGTCGAACGGCCAGTACTCGCTGCCCGACTTCGGGGGGACCGGCCGCGAGAGCCGCTGCGAGGCGAGCTGCGGACCCGGGTCGAACCGGCTCTCCAGCATCTCCTTCTCCCCCTTGGTGGCCTCGAAGGCGATCAGCTCCCTGTCGCTCGCCAGCACCTCGATCAGGTGCGCCATGTCGGCCAGCCGGCCCTGCACGAACTTGCCGCCCAGCCGCCGGGCCAGCTCTTCCTGGCGGGCAAGGTTCTCCAGAAGCTCTTCGCGCAGCGCCGTGCCCGACAGGCTGCCCTCGCTGCGGATGCGGGCCTCCTCCCCCGCCAGCCGGCCCAGGTAGGCGGCCAGCGAGGCGACCCGCTCGTTCTTCAGCAGATGCTGCTTCATCGCCGTCGGGAGCCGCTCGTCCTCGGGCGAGAGCATCCGCCAGTACTCCTCCACCGCCGGGCCGGCCTGCAGCACCGCCTTGGCCTGGTCGCGCATGGGGAGGTACTCGCGGTCGAGCTCCTCCAGCGCCTGACGCACTTGCGGGTAGAGGCAGCGCTGTTGGAAGAGGATGGCCGTGAGGTTGAGCGACTCGGGTGCGAACTCGTCGCGCAGGTGCGGGGAGCGCAGGCTGTGCAGCTTGCCCAGGGCGCCCCCGGGATCGCCGTTGCGCAGGTCCGCGTACGCGCCCTCGAAGAGCGCCTCGTCCCAGTGCCGGGAGAAGCGCGGGAGCGAACCGTAGGCGGCGCCGGCCTCGGCATAGCGGTGGAGCCCATACAACGTCCGGCCCAGGGCCAGGGAAGCCAGCTCCCGCAGGCCGGAGTCCGCGGTTTGCAGGCCGGCAAGGGCGCGGAAGGAGTCCGCTGCCCGGGCCGGGTCGCTGCGCTGCTCCACCAGGGCCCCGATGTAGAGCGCCTGGGGATAAGCCTTGGCTTCCTCCGGCACCTTGGCGGCGAAGCGCGCGGCCTCGTCGAGATGCCCGGCGCGATAGGCGAGCAGCGCCAGCCAGGAGTGGATCCGCGCCAGCCGCTCCGGCGGAAGCGCGGCCAGGTCGTTGCCGTAGATCTTCTCGAACACGCTGGGAGCGATGATCTCGTCGCCCAACGCCTCGGCGGCTCCGGCCGCCCCCGACACCGCATCCAGGAAAGCCGTCCCCCGACCCGCCTCTGCGACGGCCGCGTAGTGGAAGAAGGCGCTGAAGGGCAGGCCCATCGCGTCCAGGGACCTGGCCAGCGCGAGCTCCGCCGCCGGCCGGTCGGCTCCCGTCGCCGACTCGAAAGCGCGCTGCGCCTCGAGGGGAGGAGCGGAAGCGAGCAGCGAAAGGAGGAGGGCGAGCGTCACGATGAAGCCCTCAGAAGAGCCAGCTCAAGCCGCCCTGGAAGGCGAGGTCGTTGATCACGTCCGCCGAGGCCCGGGAGAGGAGATCCCTGGCGGCGCCCGCGTTGAGCTGCGCCTGCGTTCCCGGGGTGCCGAAGGCGCGCTCGTTGCACCCTGCAGAGAGCCCCGAGGCCGTCTGCCCGTTGGCCTCCGCCGCCTCGATCTTCTCCGCGTCGGACTGGTTGCACCCGTTCACGCTCGAGACGTTTCCGGAGTACGCGAAGTCGCGAAGCTCCAGGCGCAGGGTGACCCGCTCGCCGAGGAAGACGCGCAGCCCGAGCCCGAGCGAAGCCACGGGCCGCAGGCCGCTGTCGGCGAAGGTGGCGCCCGTGACCGGGTCGCTTCCGGGCCGGAGCTGCAGCCGGGTCTTGGCCACCCCCAGGCCGCCGTTGAGATAGAGGCCCAGGCGGAGGATCTTCCCGTCGAAGACGTCGAGCTTGCCGTAGACCGGCATCAGCTCCAGGCCGGCCAGGGCCATGCCCTGGAGCAGGAACGCCTCCGCCGTCTCCGGCGCCTCCCGGCCCTTGGTGAGCAGCTCCTCGGAGAGCGCGCTCTGGCTGGCGACGGGGAAGTACCAGACGCCCACCTGGGCGGCGAGGTTCTCCCGCAGGTGGTACGCCAGCTCGCCGGCGATGCCGGCGTGCATGGTGAACTTCGGGTTCACCTGCGCGTTGCCGAAGAAGGAGATCTCCCAGCGCCCGGCCTCGGTGAAGGGGCGCTTCTCCAGCACGTGGACCCGGACCACGTCCGCGTCCTGGGGCGCGCAGAGGAGCGCTGCGAGGAGGAGCGCGCCCATGATCAGAAAAGCACCGCCATCCCGGCGCCCAGGGTGACCACGTTCGCCAGGTAGTGGGCAGGCGTGCCGCTCCCGGGCTGCGTCAGGTCGCTGCCCGTCCGGTAGGAGGAGCGGAAGAGGTAGCTGCGCAGCTCGGTGCGCAGGCTGAAGCGCTGGTTGAAGTAGAAGCGGAACCCCGCCCCGAGAACGCCGACCCCGTCAAAGGAGTCGCTCTGCTGGAACTGATCGCAAGTGCCGGTGCCGGGCTGGGCGCAGAGGTTCACCGACTCCCGGTGCACCTGCGCGGCGCCCACCCCGCCCAACAGGAATGCCTGGAAGTGCACCGCCAGCTCCGAGGCGAGGTTGAGCTTGCCGTAGATGGGCGCCACCCGCGCCACCGCGAACGCACCCCCCCGGAGCTGGTTGTCGTTGCGGAACTCGTCCCCCACCTGCCCCGGGCTGCGCGGGCGCAGGCCGGCGCGGACGTTGTAGGCGAGGCTGGAGAGCGAGGTGGAGTCGAGCAGGGCCTCGCCGCCGAAATCCAACCATTCGTTGGGGTGGTACGAGAGCGAGAACAGGCCGCCCAGCTGGTTCACCAGGGCGGTGTTGAGGGCCACCCCGAACGAGGCCGAGGCCTCCCAACGCCCGCTCATCCGGTAGAGCTTGTTCTGCACCACCGTGGGAGCGCCGTCGGGCCCATGGACCGCCTCCGCCCGGGCCGGCAGGGAGAGGCAGACAACGGCGAGAAGCCCAAAAGCAAACAGCGCACGACGCATCGATTCTCCGTCCGGGGGCGGGGAAAGCTGCTGCGCGCCCGGCCGTCCGGCAAGGCCGGGCGCCTGCCCGCTCCACACCCCGGCGCACATCCCCGCACCGGCCGAAAATCTGGCCCCTGCTCCCGCGCGTGGTATCGATCCGGGCGATGGGGGACCAGGCCAACGCCGCCCCGGCGCCGGGATCGCCTCCGCGGCCGCCCGAAGCCAGCGTCGCTCCGCCGGCGCTGCTCAACGGCATCGTTCGCGTCAAGGTGCCGCCGGAGAAGATCCAGCCCTTCATCGCCAAGACCGCCCTTTTCCGCGGCGCGCCCAAGGAGGCGGTGGCCAAGGCGGCCACGCTCTTCGAGGGCCTGGAGTGCGCCGAAGGCAGCGAGATCGTCACCGCCGGCAAGGTCAACGACGGCCTGGGCCTCCTCTACTCCGGGAAGGCGCAGGCGCTCCTTCCCTCGGGCGGAGGAGAGCTGTTGCCGGTAGAGGAGATCGCCCCCGGCGATCACTTCGGCGAGGTGAGCGCGCTCCTGGGCAAGCCCAACCCGGCCTTCGTCATCTGCAACGCCCCCTCCCGGGTGCTCTGGCTTCCCGCGGCGGTGTTCCAGAGCCTGATCGCCAGCGTCCCGGCGGTAGGCGAGGCCGTCGCGCGCCGCCTGGGCGAGAGGGTGCTCGCCTTCGCCGCGGTGGAGAAGCACGGCCCGGCGGAGCTGGTGACCGGCATCGAGGAGCAGCTCCTGCAGGCGGTAGACTCGGCGCTGGCGGGCGGCCCTGCTCCCGCCCCCAAGGCGGAAGACGCCTCGGGCGTGATCCCCTTCGTGGAGCTGCGCGACTTCGATCTCTCCACCTCGGTGATCACCATGGTGCCGGGGAAGCTGATGCGGTCCTTCCGCCTGCTCCCGGTGAAGCTTTCGGGCAACGTCCTGACGGTGGCGATGGTCAATCCCCGCGACGTCGCCGCCCTGGCGGAGCTGAAGCGGACGCTGCAGACGGTGCAGATCGTGCCGGTGGCCATCGGGCTGGAGGATTTCACTTCCGCGCTGGTTCGCCTCAAGCTGCTGGACGACGCGGGCCCCAAGGGCAAGTCCAGCGGCCCGCGCATCAACCCCGACTCCTTCCAGTTCGAGACGGTGACCGAGGATCGGGAGCGGCCCGACGCGCGCACGGTGGGCGACGACGCCATCCGCCTGGTGAACCGGATCATCGCCGCCGGCCTGGACCGGGAGGCGAGCGACATCCACATCGAGCCCACCGCCCAGGGCTTCCGGGTCCGCTTCCGCGTCAACGGGGTGATCAACGACTGGAACGAGACCTTGCCCCAGGGTGCCTCGCTCAAGGGGATCACCGCCCGCATCAAGGTGCTGGCGGGCCTGGACATCACCGAGCGCCGCCTCCCCCAGGACGGCCGCATCGGGCTGACCGCCGGCAAGCGCGACATCGACCTGCGCGTCTCCACCCTGCCCGCCAACCGGGGGGAGAAGATCGCCCTGCGCATCCTGGAGGCGGCGGGGAGCACGCGCTCCTTGGAGCAGATCTTCCTCGACCCCGCCATCCTGACGGCCGTGCGCAAGGCGCTCAACCGGCCCTACGGGGGGATCGTCATCGCCGGGCCCACCGGGTCGGGAAAGACCTCCTCGCTCTACGCCCTGCTCCACGAGCGCAAGGTGATCCGGCCGGACACCAACATCATCATGGTCGAGGACCCCATCGAGTACCGCCTGCCCGGCGTCACCCAGGTGCAGGTGAACCCCGCCGTGGGGCTGGGGTTCGCCCAGGTGCTGCGCTCGATGCTCCGCCAGGATCCGGACGTGATCGTGGTGGGGGAGATGCGCGACGAGGACACGGCGCGCATCGCCCTGGAAGCGGCGATGACGGGGCACCTGCTCCTCACCTCGCTGCACGCCAACAATGCGGTGGCGGCGGTGCAGCGCCTGGACAACCTGGGCGTGGGCCGGGCGCTGGCGGCGCAGTCCATCAACCTGGTGCTGGTGCAGCGCCTGGTGCGCAAGCTCTGCTCCGCCTGCCGCAAGCTCGACGCCGCCCCCACCCCGGCGCTGCTCGACTCCCTCATCGCCCACCGGGTGGTCGAGAAGGGCACCACCTCCCTTCCCCGCCCCGTCGGCTGCGACGCCTGCCAGGGGACGGGCTACGTGGGCCGGGCCGCGGTGGTCGAATCCCTGCAGATCACCGACGCCATCCGCGAAGCCATCGCCGACGGCCGCCCCCTTCCCGAGGTCCAGCAGATCGCCCGCGACTCCAAGGCCCTGGTCCGCTTCCTCGACTGCGCCCGCCACCTGCTCTCCAAGCAGCTCATCAGCGCCAGCGAAGTCCTCCTCGCCTTGGCAGACTGACGTCGGAGATCGGGGACACAATACGCAATTGCCCGTGCCAACTCCGGCACGAGCGGCGCCCGCAGGAAGACCTGTATGGTGTCCCCGGGTTTCTACTTCACGGTCGGGCGGACGATCAGGATCGCCTTGTCGTGCCCCGGCACGCTGCCGCTGATCAAGAGCAGGTTGCTCTCCGGGACCACGTCGACCACCGTCAGGTTCTGCACCGTGCGGCGGTCGACGCCCATGTGGCCGGGCATGCGCTTGCCCTTGAAGACGCGGCCTGGCGTCTTGCGCTGGCCGACCGCGCCCATGTGGCGGTGGTGCTCGTGGCTGGAGGCGGAATCGCGCGCGGCGCCCTTCATGTGGTGGCGCTTGACCACGCCGGCGAAGCCGAAGCCGCGGGTGGTGCCCGTGACGTCCACCCGGTCGCCCTTCTTGAAGAGGGCCACCGTCACCTGGCTGCCCACGGCGAAGTCGTTCAGCTCCTTCGCCTCCACCCGGAACTCGCGGATCAGGCGGTGCGGCTTCTGGCCCTTCTTCTTGAACTGCCCGAGGTACGGCCTGGTCTGCCGCCGCTCCGCCTTCTTCTCGTCCAGCTCCTCGAAGCCGAGCTGCAGGGCGGTGTAGCCGTCGCGCTCTTCCGTCCGGTGCCCGAACACCAGGTTCGGCGCGGCCTCCACCACGGTGACGGGGATGGCGCTGCCATCCTCCGCGAACACCGTGGTCATGCCCACCTTCTTGCCGATCAGTCCCTTCGACATCGCCTGCTCCTCGCGTTTCCCTCCCGCAGGATCGCGGCGCGGCTTGCCCGGGGGCAGAGGCTGCGGGCGGCAAGAGATCCCTGCCGCGCGTGGGGGTGTGCGTGCCCGCTCTTCCGGGGGCCGCGGCTTCTAACATGCGGAAAGGGCCGGATCAAGGTGGGTAAAGGCGTTCCCTCCCCGCGCCGGGTTCCGGACAGGCCGGCAAGGGTAGCGCCGCTGGCACGCCGGCTGCTGTGCCCCGTCGCCGGCGTGGGGCGTTCGCCGGGTGCGGCGGCTCCGGGGAGACGGGATGACGGGGGCGGCGACGTGGGGAGCGGGTGTCTCGGCTCCGGCAGACCGGGGGGACGGGCCGGCTGGCCGTCGGAAGGCGGCCAGCCGGCGGCGTTCGCTGGCGCTCCTGCTCGCTTTCGCTTCCGGCGCGAGCGCGGCCGGCGCGGGCCTCGGCCTGCTCAAGCAACCGGACCCGGATCGTCGCCTGGACGACGCGGTCTTCACGGCCGCGGCAGCGGTGGAGAGCGCGCGCCAGGCGGAAGCCCGGGCGCAGCGGGCAGAGAAGGATCTCGCTTCCGCCCAGGTCCGCCTTCGCGCCCTGGGCGCAGCGGGCGCCGACCAGGAACTGGCCGACTCCCGCGAGGCGGAGCGCGTGGGCGTGCCGCGCCTTCTCAAGACCTCCACCGCCCTCTGGGGCGACGAGCGGCGCCGGGTGCTGGCGGCCATCGTGCGCGAGTCGCGCCGCAACGGGCTCGATCCGGCGCTGGTGGCGGCGGTGATCCAGGTGGAATCGCGCTTCGACCCTTACGCGATCTCCGGGGTGGGCGCGCGCGGGCTGATGCAGCTCATGCCGCCCACCGCGCGCTGGCTGCTGGAGAAGGAGGCCGGCCGGACCGACCTCAAGCCGGCGCACCTCTTCGATCCGGTCCTGAACATCGAGCTGGGCACCGGATACCTGAAATCCCTGATGGACCGCTTCGACGGCGACCTCACCCGCGCGCTCATCGCCTACAACGCGGGGCCGGCGGTGGCCCAGGGGCTGCGACGGGGCACCCGCTCCTGGCGGCGGCTGGAGATCTATCCGCGCAGCGTCCTCGCGGAGTACCGGGCGCTGCTCCTCGAGCCCGAGCAGGTCGCCGCCCGCTAGGTCGAGGCTCGGCGCCGCCGCGTCTGGTGGACAACGTACCTCCTCACAGGAGGCAACGAATCCATGGACAAGAAGAACGTCGAAGGCGGAATGGACCGGATCAAGGGCCGCGTGAAGGAAACCGTGGGAGTGGCCACGAACGACCGCGACCTGGAAGCGGAAGGCAAGGTCGACCAGCTCAAGGGCAAGGTGAAGGACGCGGCCGGCAACCTGCGCCAGGGCATCAAGGACAAGCTGGACAACCTCGATCGCCCCGAGTCCGAAAAGAAGTAGCCCGCTTTTCAGGCGGCGGCTGGAAAGAGCAGCCAAAGCGCGCCGTCGCGCTCCTCGATGCGCCCCCCGTGGGCCTCGAGGATGCGCGAGGCGAGGGCGAATCCGAGGACGGCCCCGGCGGTGTCGCCGCTGGGCCGCTCCTCCGGATCGGGGGGAATGACCGGCGCCGGGGGCTTCTCCGCCCGGATGCAGAGGGCGGCGCTCTCCCGCTCGTGGCGGATCGCCAGGGAGAGGCGCTGGCCGGGAGAGCCGCGCGCCATGTGCTCGAGGGCGAGGCGGACCGCGCGCCGCAGCATCTCCGCGTCCCCGGCGGTGATCTCGTCGCCGGCCTCCACCTGCCATCCGGCGGTGGCGATTCCGTCCTTCTCCGCCAGCAGCCGCATCGAGCCTTGCACCAGCTCGCCCAGGCTCATGCGGTCGCGCTTCAGATCGTAGCCCTGCTCCAGCAGGCGCTCGATGGTGAAGAAGTCGTCGATCAACCGGCGCATGCGGCGCAGCGCCCGCAGGCTGACGTCGAGCATCTTCTCCGCCCGATCGCCGGCGCGGTCCTCCGGGCCCATCCGCTTGAGCAGGTCGCAGGACCAGAGGGCGGTGGCAAGCGGGTTCTTGATCTCGTGAGCGACGAAGCCCAGGTACTTCCCCCGCTTCCGTGGCTCCGCCATCGGCGGAACGTAAGCGCAGCCGCAAGAGTACGCAAGCGGACGCCTGCTCCAGAGTTACCGGCGCGGCAGGGGAGCGTCCATGGAGATCTTACCGGTTCGGCACCGTCCATCGCCGTCCCCTCCGTCAAGCCCCTGTGAACGCGCGTTCCTCCGCGACTGGCATCGCCCTTGCTGATGGCAAGCGCAGCAGATCAAGCCCAGGAGGATGCAATGCAACCGTCTGCCCTGCCCTCGAGCACCGGCTCGCTCGCCATGTACCTGGCGGAAATCAACAGGTACCCGCTCCTCACCGTGGACGAGGAGCAGCGCCTGGCCCGGCTCTACGCCCGGAGCGCCGACCTGGACGCGGCCCACAAGCTGGTCACCTCCAACCTGCGCTTCGTGGTCAAGGTGGCCTACGAGTACCGCAGCTACGGCATCAAGATGGCCGACCTCATCCAGGAGGGGAACATCGGCCTGATGAAGGCGGTGCAGAAGTTCGACGCCGACAAGGGCATCCGCCTGATCTCCTACGCGGTGTGGTGGATCCGCGCCTTCATCCAGAACTACATCCTCAAGAGCTGGAGCCTGGTGAAGCTCGGGACCACCCAGGCGCAGCGCAAGCTCTTCTTCTCCCTGGCGCGCACCCGGCGCGAGCTGGAGCGCTTCGACGGCGCCACCGGCGACGTGCAGAAGGCCAGCGAAGGCGCCATCGCCCGCAAGCTGCGGGTGAAGCCGGGAGAAGTGCTGGAGATGCAGCAGCGGATGGAAGGCCGCGACCTGTCGCTGGACGCGCCCATGGGAGAGGAGGGCGGCTCCTCGCACGTCGACTTCGTGATGGACGGCGCCGACCTGCCCGACGCGGAGATCGCCGACCAGGAAGAGCGCCACATCGTCCAGGAGCGCGTGCTCGAGGCGCTGGGCCGGCTGGACCCGCGCGAGCGCTACATCATCGAGCAGCGGATCATGAACGACAAGCCCATGACCCTGAAGGAGCTGGGCGAGCACTTCGGCTTCTCCCGGGAGCGGGCCCGGCAGCTGGAGATCCGCGCCAAGGCCAAGCTGGAGTCCGAGCTGGGCGAGCTGATGGACGAGCTCTTCCCCGACGAGGAGCGCCTCCCGGTCGCCGAGACGGCTTGATTACTTCTTCGCTTTCGGGAAAGCCGACTTGCCCGCATAGCGCGCGGACAGCCCCAGCTCCTCCTCGATGCGCAGGAGCTGGTTGTACTTGGCGATCCGATCGCTGCGGCTGGCCGATCCCGTCTTGATCATCCCGCATTCGCAGGCCACCGCCAGATCGGCGATGAAGGAGTCCTCCGTCTCGCCCGAGCGGTGGCTCATGATGGTGCGATAGCCGTTGAAGTGCGCCAGGCGCACGCAGTCCATCGTCTCCGTCAGGGTGCCGATCTGGTTCACCTTGATGAGGACGGCGTTGGCCACGCCCTGGTCGATGCCCTTCTGCAGCCGCTCGGTGTTGGTGACGAAGAGGTCGTCGCCAACAAGTTGCACCTTCGAACCAATCGCGTCGGTCAGCGCCTTCCAACCGTCCCAGTCCTCTTCGGCCATCCCGTCCTCGACCGACACGATCGGGTACTTGCCGATGAGATCGGCGAGGTAGCCCGCGAAGTCGGCCGAGTTGAACGAGCGGCCCTCGCCGTCGAGCTTGTACAGGCCGTCGACGAAGAACTCGGTCGACGCGGCATCCATCGCCAGCGCGATGTCC
>DATKAG010000473.1:0-6105 GCA_035498355.1 Myxococcales bacterium
TCTCTCCGGCTGATCGCGCTGGAGCCGGATCATCTCCTCGTAGAGCAGATCGAGAAGGTTGCGATCCTCCTCGCAAAACGGCCGATCGCCGAAGGCGCGACGGAGCGCGATCCCCGCGACCCGGCCGTTGCCCAGCGCGCGGAAGGAGTAGAGGTAGTCGTCGAACCCGAAGGGGCGGACCAGGAGATTGTACGAGTCCGAGCAATACCACTCCCCATCGGCGACCAGGTCGCGCCGCCGGCCGGTGGCCTGCTGGGAGCCGCGCAGGCGCCTGCACAATTCCTTCAGGCCGGGGCTGACGAAGGGGCTCTCCCGGAGGATCTGCATGATGCAGCTGGCGTTGCCGCTCGCCGGCGCGCTCATCTCCGATTCCAGCTTCCACAGGGAGGGATGGGCACCGTCGCTGACCACGGTGACGCTCGCCAGCGCCGCGCGGAAGAGGTGGTAGATCCCGTCGAGGAGATGCCGCTGCTGGTCCGCGCCGGGGCCGATCTCCCGGGCCTGGTGGATGAGCGCGAGCATCTGGCGCGCCTGGTCGCTGCGGATGAGCATCCTTGGGGAATGACGGGATGAGGAAAGGTTTTCTTCCCAGGGGCGGTAACCTGCCGGCCACTGGAGGTCACATGCGCCGTCGGTCCGCTCTTGCCCCTCTCTTCCTCATCGCCAGCTTCTCCTGCGTCCACACCACCGACTTCTACGGGAGCGCGAAGGTCCCGAACGGGGCGGAGGGGTGCAGGTCCACCTGCACCTCGTACGGCATGGAGCTCGCCGGGATGGTGGCCCTGGGGCAGTACTCCGACGGCTGCATCTGCGAGGTTCCGGGCAAGCGCGTTTCGGGCGGAGCGGCGACGGTGGGGGCGAGCGCGGCGGTGATGGCCGCCATCCAGGAGAAGGAGCGGGATCCTGAAGCTGCCCAATCTCACGTCGTCCCGCGCTGAAGCGATGCGAACGGGATCACGCCGGTGAAGCGGCGCTGGACAATCGCCGCCGTCCTCGCCCTGGCGGTGGCCGGCTTCATGCTCTGGCGGGAGGTGAAGGCCCCACCCTCCGCCGCCCCGCCGGCGCCGGAGCGCAATGCGATGAGCCGCGAGCCGCCGCCGACCCTCCCGCCGCGCGCCGTTCCGCGGACCGTGAAGCCTCCGCCCCTGCTCTTCGAGAAGGCGCCGGTGGTGCGGGGTGCGGCCCCGTCCTCTCCGGGCGCGCTGGAGGGGACGGTGGTGGACGCGAAGACCGGCGAGGGGATCCGCGGGGCGGTGCTGACGTTCTCGCACGACGACGGCGCCTTCGCCACGGAGAGCGCAGCGGGCGGCGCCTTCCGCTTCGCGCCCCGCGCGGTGGGCCGCTACAGGCTGGTGGCCGCGGAGGCGAAGGGCTACCTCTCCTTCCAGCGCGAGTTCGACCGCAGCCCCGTGTCGTTCAGCAGCGTCCCGGGAAAGGATGTGAGCGGGATCGTCATCCGCTTGCTTCCCGAGCCGGAAGAGACTTCCCGCAGGCGCGGCGGAAGGGCGGGTGAGGCCCGGCCGGACGGCGGGACCGGCGCGGCCGAGGCGGGCGGAGCGCTGCGCGGCCGGGTCTTCGACGCGCGCAGCGGATTGCCCATCGCCATGTTCGCCGTGGCGCTCTGGAAGCGGGAGGGGATCGGCTACTCCGGGATGGTGGCGCCCGCCTCGTTCATCGACCCGTCCGGCGCGTACCAGATCGACGGCCTCTCTCCCGGCACGTACGAGGCGACGGCGATGGCTGTCGGCTACGCCCCCGCCCGCTATGCGGTGGTGAAGATCGCCGACGCCGCCGTCGAGGCCGACTTCGCCCTCCACACCGGGGCGCGCCTGAGCGGGCTGGTCCGCGACGACGCGAGCGGCGCACCCATCGCCGCGGCCGTGGTCTCGCTCGAAGGGCGGCGAGGAGACGCGCCCGACCTGCCCGCGGCGCCCTTGCCTCCCGACGCCCGGACCGATGGGGCGGGCACATTCGCGCTGGAGCACGTTCCCCCCGACGCCATCAGCCTGCGGGTGGAAAAGGAGGGCTACCTCTCGCGCCTGGTCGCGCTCGGGCAGCTTCCCGAGGACGGCGACGCCGCGTCGCTCTCCATCCGCCTGACGCGCCAGGAGGGCACCGACGCGCGGGTGGAGCTGACCGGCATCGGCGCCACCCTGCGCGCCGCCGGGGATGCGCTGGAGATCCTCAATGTCCTGCCCAACGCCGGCGCCTGGGACGCCGGCCTCGGGGCCGGCGACCGCATCCTGGCCATCGACGGCACGCCAGTCGCCGAGCTGGGATACGAGCGGGGCATCGGCGCCATCCGCGGCCCGGAGGGAACCACGGTCCTCTTGCGCATCCTCCGCGCCGGCCGGGAGTCGAACGTGGTGGTCACCCGCAAGTTGATCCGCGGCTGACTCCCCGCGTTGAAGAACGAGCCGCTGGAGCCTGCCCCCTGGATGAGCTAAGGTCCCGGCCCCCTCAGAGGCCCCCTGTGATTCTCCGCCAATTCCTCTGCGCCGCGGCGCTTGGATCGATTCTCTTCACCGGCTGCGCCTCGCAGGCGCCCCGACCCGAGCAGGCCATGGCCACGCCATCCCATCCGGAGAGTCCCCTGCTGGCCCCCTGGAAGGGCCCCTACGGCGGGGTCCCGCCCTTCGGCAGCTTCCAGACCACGGACCTCAAGCCCGCGCTCGAGGAGGCGATGGCGGAGAACCTGGCGGAGGTCGACCGCATCGCCGCCAACCCCGAGCCTGCCACCTTCGAGAACACCATCGTGGCCCTGGAGCGCTCGGGGAAGGCGCTGCAGCGGGTCCAGGCGGTGTACGGCATCTACGTCTCCACCCTGAACGACGCGGAGGTGCAGGCCATCGAGAAGGAGATGGCCCCGAAGCTCTCCGCCTTCAACGACAAGATCGTCCAGAACGCGAAGCTCTTCGCCCGCGTCGACGCCCTCTACTCCGGCCGCGAGCGCCTCCCGCTCGACCCGGTGCAGCAGCGGCTGCTCTGGCTGGACGAGACCAACTTCGTCCGCCGGGGCGCGCGCCTCGACGAGGCGGCCAAGAAGAGGCTCTCCGATCTGAACCAGCAGCTGGCGAAGCTCTTCACCCGCTTCAGCCAGAACCTGCTGGCCGAGGAAGGCTCGCAGATGGTGGTGCTGGAGCAGGAGGCCGATCTCGCCGGCCTCTCCCCCGCCCTGCGCGACGCCGCCGCCACCGCCGCTTCCGGGCACGGGCACGCGGGCAAGTGGGCCGTCCTCAACACCCGCTCCAGCGTCGAGCCCTTCCTCACCTTCTCCAGCCGCCGCGACCTGCGGGAGAAGGTGTGGCGGATGTTCGTGCAGCGGGGCGACAACGGCGACGAGCACGACAACAACGCCACCATCACCCAGATCCTCGCCCTGCGGGCGGAGCGGGCGAAGCTCCTCGGCTATCCCACGCACGCGCACTGGCGCCTGGAGAACACCATGGCCAGGACGCCGGAGCGCGCGGAAGCGCTGATGGAGGCGGTGTGGAAGCCCGCGGCGGGCCGGGTGCACGAGGAGGTGGCCGACATGCAGGCCATCGCCGACAAGGAGAAGGCCGGCATCCGCATCGAGCCCTGGGACTACCGCTACTACGCGGAAAAGGTGCGCAAGGCGAAGTACGACCTCGACGAGAACGACGTGAAGCCCTACCTGCAACTGGAGAAGCTGCGGGAGGGAATGTTCTGGGTGGCGGGCGAGCTGTTCGGGTTCCAGTTCACCCCCATCTCCGACGGGTCGGTGCCCGTCTACCACCCCGACGTCCGGGTCTGGCGCGTCACCGACGCCGCTGGCAAGCACGTGGGCCTCTGGTACTTCGATCCCTACGCCCGCAAGGGAAAGCGCTCGGGCGCGTGGATGAACTCCTACCGCCAGCAGTCGCGGGTGGACGGCGACGTCCCGGTGATCGTCTCCAACAACGCCAACTTCGTGAAGGGCAAGGCGGACGAGCCGGTGCTCATCAGCTGGGAGGACGCGCGCACCCTCTTCCACGAGTTCGGGCACGCGCTGCACGGGCTCAACTCCAGCGTCACCTATCCCTCGCTGGGCGGCACCTCCGTGCCCCGCGATTACGTCGAGTTCCCCTCCCAACTGCTGGAGCACTGGCTGTCCACCCGGCCGGTGCTGGACAAGTACGCCCTCCACTTCCGCACCGGCCAGCCCATCCCCGCCGCGCTGGTGGAGAGGATCGAGAAGGCCCAGACCTTCAACCAGGGCTTCGCCACCGTGGAGTACCTGGCGAGCGCGGTGGTGGACATGAAGCTCCACCTCGCCGGCGCCACGCCCATCGATCCGCGCAAGTTCGAGATGGACACGCTCGCGCAGCTGGGAATGCCGCACGAGATCGTCATGCGGCACCGCACGCCGCAGTTCGCCCACGTCTTCGCCGGCGACGGCTACTCGGCGGGGTACTACAGCTACCTCTGGTCGGACACCATCTCCGCGGACGCCTGGGAAGCCTTCCTGGAGGCTTCCGGCCCGTACGACAAGGCGGTGGCCAGGCGGCTCCACGACGACGTCTTCAGCGTGGGCAACTCCATCGACCCGGCAGACGGCTACCGCGCCTTCCGCGGGCGCGATCCGGACATCGCGGCGCTGATGCGCAAGCGCGGCTTCGCCGCTCCGGTGGCGGCGCCGTCCGCGGTCAAGGCGAGCCCGTAGACCAGGTCAGGATTTCGGGCCCACCCACACCGCGGTCCCCACCGGCGCTCCGCTGGCGTGCTCCCAGCCGGTGAGCCGCTGGCCGAGCAGCGTCACCACCAGCTCGGAAGCACCCTCGAGCGTGAAGGCGGGGCGGTCGGGAGCGATGGCCCGCGAGAGCCCCAGAAGCTCCGTCGCCCGGCGCGAGGCCGGCGAGGCCACCGCGGTGTGCCCGTTCACGTCCTCGAAGGGAGCGCCCTCGCCCGAGCAGACCGCCGCCCGGACGATCACCCCCTGGTCCAGCGCGCTGCGGGCGATCTCCTGGGCGAACCGGGCGGCGCTGAAGAGCGCGGCCTCCAGCCCCGCCCGCGCCGGGGGACGCTCGAAGGCCACCACCGAGAGCAGCGACCCCACCTGGGTGGCCGCGGTGGCGTAGGCCTCGAGGAAGGCGCGGGCGCGGTGGGCGACGAAGCCGAGCAGCTCGTGGGCCTCGCGGGAGGTGAGATGCGGGCCCGCGTCCGCCACCTCGCCGGCGTAGAACACCGCCCGCACCGGCTCCCACGGCGCCTGCGCCAGGCCCGCCGCCCGCATGGCCCGCTCCAAAAGCGGCCGCGGGGGATCGAGGGAGAACCAGGTGCGCAGGAGGCTCAGCTCCGCGGCGGAGCGCGGTCCGCGCGCGGCGATCTCCCCCAGCCGCTCGGCCTCGCCGGCCGGCGAAGGGTCGGGCGGCAGCTCGGGCCGCACCGCGCGCACCGTCCAGAAGGGAAGCACCTCGGCTCGCGCCTCCACCGGGCGCAGCGTCTCGGCGGTGGCGAAGTCGGCGTCGTGCAGCTCGCCCGGACCGGTGAAGCGGACGGTGCGGTGCGTCCCCTCCTCGGTGGGGCGGGAGAGCACCACCAGGGAGACCCGCAGGCACTCCTTCAGCCGGTCGGCGAGGCGGCGGTCGTCGAGCTTCACCGCCTCCGGCCGCAGCCGGCCCTGGGCGCGGCACTCGACGGCGATCTCCCGCAGCTCGTCCGTCAACAGGCGGAAGACGTCGAACATGGAGCTGAGCCGCTCGCTCTCCTGCTGGGCCACCCGCACCACCGTGCGCAGGCGGGAGCGGAGCTCGTTGAGCGACTGCGGCGCGATCAGATCCTCCAGGCCCTCGAACTGCAGTTGGGAGACCTCCTCGGCGGAGAGCGCCCGCAAGCAGCTGCGGATGCTCACCGAGGTGGTGCCCTCCACCAGCCAGGCGTCGGGCACCGCCCGCAACTGCGCGGGGAGCAGGGTCCAGAGCAGCCGCGCCTTCGCGTCCCAGGCCGCCGACACCGGCGAGGCGGAGGAGGACGGCTCCCGGCGCTGGCGGGGCGGGCGGTGGCTCTGGTGCCCGCCGCGCAAGAGAGTGCAGACGATGTGCGAGAGCGGCCCGCCCACCGAGGTGGTGAAGGCCAGCGCGCCGTCCTGGCGGAAGCCCTGGCGCG
>DATKAG010000474.1:0-5924 GCA_035498355.1 Myxococcales bacterium
CATCCCCTCGGGGTCAAAGGAGCTCGCTCAGCCTGCGGGCCAGGTCCTGCGGCATCTCTTGCGCCCGCGCCGCCTTCTGCACTTCCGCCCATCTCTGCGGGGTCCAGATCTCGATCCGCTCCACCGTCCCCGCCCAGGTGATTTCCTCGACCAGGCCGGCGTGCTCGCGCAGACTGCCGGGGATGAGCACGCGGCCCAGCTTGTCCACCGGGCATTCCTGCGCGGGGGCGATGAAGGCGCGGGCGAGGACGCGGATGTCGCGGTCGAACATCGAGCGCGCCGCCACCTTCTCCGCCAGCTTCTGCCAGGCGCCGGGGGCGAACGCCACCAGGCAGGGATCGATCAGGTCGGGGGTGATGAAGAGTTTCTCCGCTCCCTGCGCCGCCAGCAGCTCGCGGAAGCGGGCGGGGAGGCTGGTCCGCCCCTTGGCGTCGATGGCATGCTGGAAGACGCCGGAGAACATCGATCCCCTCGATGGTGGTGGCGATCCACTTCATTCCACTTCGATCCACCAAGCGCAGACTCAATCAGGTGCCCCGGCCTGTCAAGCAACAGGGGGCTGAACGGAAAATCAGCGGAATGTCTTGTAGATGGGCAATGTCCCACACGCTGCCGCTGGCGTATGCGACAGCGACTTCCGTAATCGGAAGTGGGACCCCGCTACCTGGCTGCGGTGAAGATCGACTTGGGGATCATGCAGTGGACGCCCTTGCGCACGTCCACCACCTGGCTCACCCGGCAGTCGGCGGCCACCGAGGCCAGCGAGTACGCCTCGTAGCGGTCGAGCTTCTTCACCGTGCTGAGGAAGTCCACCGTCTCGGTGACGGCATTGACGAAGGCCTTCATCAGATCCTCGTCGAACCCCACCATGATGTAGTGCGTCTTCGTCTCGATCCGCGGCCAGGTGAGCTTCATGTCCTTGCGGACGATGGGCTGCAGGCGGATCTCCTGGTAGGAGCACTCCACCGCGGTGAGGTTCACCTCCCCGTTTCCCTGGGCGCAGTGGGAGTCGCCCGTCCAGATCAGGCCGCCCTTGAGGAAGACGGGGATGAAGATGGTGGTGCCCTCGGTCATCTCGTTGATGTCCATGTTGGAGCCGTTCTTCCACGGCCGCAGCGTGCTCACCGGCGCCATCGGGTCCTTCGCGCCCCCCTTGCGCGGCGAGGGGTCGTCCGGGTCGATCCCCACCGCCAGGGTCCCGGGGAAGGGGCGCAGGGGAATCTGGATCCCCGGCTTGAACTGGATGGTCTTCGCCTTGGGATCGATGTCGAAGTACTTCACGTAGCCTTCGGGGAAGTCCTTGGCCAGGGCGCCGATGGTGGGGAAGTCCTTGCCCGGCAGGTTGAAGTTGGTCCCGACCTTCTTGGGGACGATCTTGAGGATGCGGATCTCCAGCACGTCCCCCGGCTCCGCGCCGTTGACGAAGATGGGGCCGGTGAGCGAGTGCGGTCCTCCTCCCGGGTTGGCCTTGCGCAGCTCGACGATCTTCTCCATGGAGACGCCCTTCTGGATCTGGTCCATGGAGTGCATCATCGTCTCCACCGAGACGGTGTCGCCGGAGTCGATGGTCAGCCTGGGCGGCTCCTTGGGGTCGAGCCAGCCCCACTGCACGTTCTCCGGGGTGGCCTTGAGGAAGTGGTGCTTGCCCGCGGCGAGAGCGGCGGAGGCGGACAACCCGGCGACTGCGAGGACGAGCGAGCGCATGGATCCCCCTTCTTGCCTTGTTGGCTGGCGAGGACCCTAGCCCTTCGGGGGATCACCTTTCAACAGCCCCTCCACCACGGCCCGGGCGATGTTGTGGTAGCCCCCGCGCGCCTCCGCGAAGATGCGTTCGGCGGCCGCCCGGTCGCGGCGCAAGAGCTCGGTGTAGAGCGGCCGCAGGTACTTCATCCGCCCTGTCGCCAGCAGCAGCTGGCGCGCCGCCTCCACCGCCCCCTCGACGCCGGCGCGGAGCTGCAGGACCACGAAGGTGTGACGCAGCTCCAGGCTTCGCCGCGAGGAGAGTCCCCAGCGCGCGTCCATCTCGCGCAGCCGCGCCGCGCCGGGGGCGATGGACTGGAGCAGGACCAGGAGCTCGGTGGGATTGGCCGGCTCCGCCGCCCCCGTGCGGAGCTGCTCCAGGCGGCGCGAGCGGGGAAGCGGCGCCGAGGGAGGAAGACCCGGCCCGTCGATGTATTCCAGCGCGCCCGCACGCCCGGCCAGGCCGGGCAGGCGCTCTTCGAGGAAGTCGAGGAACTGCTGGGTGACGATGCTCTGGAAGCGGAAGGCGGCGAGGTACTCGCGCAAGAAGCCGTCCCAGGCGGCGCGGCCGGCGGTCTCCTCCAGCTTGCGCAGGAGCAGGTAGCCCTTCTCGTACGGGACCGTGGAGTAGGCCTCGTCCGGATCGACGCCCCGCAGGTCGTTGCGCAGCCGGGTGCGCTCGGGGTGGGCGGCGAAGCGGTCGAGCGCGGTGCGCAGCTCGTGCAGCCCGGCCGCCGCGTGCATCTCCGCCGACTCGCGGCCCTCCAGGGCCTCCAGGATGCGCCGCTCGGCGTAGACGGTGAACCCCTCGTTGAGCCAGAAGTCGTCGGCGCTGGCGTTGGTGACCAGGTTGCCCGTCCAGGCGTGGGCCAGCTCGTGCGCGATCACGTTCACCAGCGAGCGGTCCCCGGCGAGGATGGAGGGGGTGACGAAGGTGAGCCGCGGGTTCTCCATCCCGCCGTAGGGGAAGCTCCGGGGCATCACCAGCACGTCGTAGCGGTCCCACTCGTAGGGCCCGAAGAGCCGCTCGGCGGCGAGCATCATCGCCTCTACCCCGGCCAGCTCGTGCGCGGCGGCGTCGGCCACCGCCGGCTCCGCCCAGACCGCCGAGCGGGGCGAGAGCGGGCGCTGCACCAGGTCGCCCACGGCGAAGGCGAGCAGGTACGGGGGGATGGGCTGGGGCATCTCGAAGAGGTCCACCGCTTCCGCGCCCGCGGGCTCGCGGCCCCTGGGCGCGGCGGCCATCAGCGTGCGCAAGCGCGCGGGGACGGTGAAGCGCGCCGAGCCGACGCTGACGCGGATGCGCGGCGTGTCCTGCAGCGGGGCCAGCGAGCGGGCGTGGATGGGCTGCGACTGGGAGTAGAGGAAGGGCTGATCTCCCGCCGTCTGGGAGGGCGCGAGCCACTGCAGGGCGGTGGCCTGGGGCGAGGTCCGGTAGCGGATGCGCAGCCCGCGCGAGCCGTGGGGAAGATCGACGCGCAGGCGGGAGCCGAGGATCGGTTCGGGCGCGGCCAGCGTGAAGGGGAGCGGGGCGCCTTCGAGCGAGGCGACCGACTGTATCTGCAGGTCGCGGGTGTCGAGATCGAAGGGGCCGCCGCCGGGTGAGCGGAAGCGCAAGGTGATCTCGCCGTGGAGCACCTGGTTTTGGAAGTCGGCGCGGAGGTCGAGGTCGATGCTCTGCGTCTGCGGCTGGGCAGCGTCCGCGTAGCTGTGCGGGTCGGGGCGCATGGGCGCACTGTCTAGCACCAAATGCGTCGTTCACGGCCACGTCGCCGTCGCCGTCGCCGACCACGATCACGTCGACGACAACGATCGCGATCACGTCAACGTTTGTTTCTTATCCGCGCCGGCGGGCGTCCGCCAGCCAGTGGATCAGCCGGATCACCTCGCCCACGTCCGCCACCTGCCAGCGGGCGTGGGTGCCCGTGCGCGGGGGCGGGCCGACGTGGACGGTGATGGCGCTGCGCCGGTTGAGGATGGCGAAGGCCTCCTCGTCCGACTCGCCGGAGCCGACGTAGACGGGAAGCGCGCGGCGCATCCCGGCCAGAAGCCCGAGCACCGCGCGCCAGGTGGCCGCGCCCTCCGGCACCGCCTCCAGCGCGTGGTCTCCGCGGCGCAGCACCAGGCTCTCCGCCGCGACCAGCTTGCCGAACTCCTCGGCCGCGGCGATCCGCGCCGCCGGCTCGGCCATGCGGAAGTGCAGGGCCAGGGACCAGTTCCGATCCTCCAGGGCGACTCCTGCCTGCTGCAGCACGGGCACCCGGCTGCAGGCGCGGCGGAGCTTCTGCACCGCCTGCTCGGCCAGCGCCAGGTCCGGCTCCGTCACCATCCGCAACCCGTACGCCTGCACGTCGCTGCCGTGCACGCCGACGTACGCCAGCCGGTGCAGGCGCAGGCGGCGCTGCAGCGCCTCCACCTTGCGCGAGGAGAGCACCGCTCCCCGGGTGTCCGGCGCCGCACAGAGGCGGATCAGGGCCGCGCGGGCCGCGGGGTTGGTCCTCAGGTGCCCGTGGGAGGCGCGCTGCGAGAGCGCCGAATCGAAGGAGAAGAAACCGTAGAGCCCGTCGGCCTCGGCCACCCGCTCGCGCAGACTGTCCGCTTCCTGCCAGAGGGGCCTGACCGCTCCCGCTCGCCCCAATTCCGGATTCCGCACACCGCCCCCCTCACCCGAGACAGCCCCCGAAGGAAGCTGTGCACGGGTGGGAGGAGATGGGAGTGGCGGCTCCCCGCCAAAGGCGGGGCATGCCGCCACGCTTTTGCTGCGTGTTCGCGCAAAGGCGCGAACACGCTTCGAGGAGATGGGTTCCTGTTCTAGTAAAGGAGCGGGTAGCCGCCTGCTTCGAGCACGGCCGGAGCGATGGCCTCGCGAACCTCGGCACTGTTCACCGCCGTGTACTTGTGGAGGCGGGAAAGCTTCTCCAGCTCCCCGTCGATCTCCGCCTCCGGGACCACGGCGCAGAGGGCGGTGCGGGCGCGATCGAAGGCCCGCTCCCGGCTCTCCATGCAGAGGAAGCGGCAGAGCGCGTCGCGCAGGGCCGGCGCGTCGTCGCCGGCCTGGAGCGTGCGTCCCAGCACCGAGTCCATGGCGTACACCTCGATGGCGCAGTCGGCGAGGGCGGCCAGCACCTCCTGCCGCTGCTCCAGGGCCGGTCCCAACGTGGCCGCCCACTTGGCGGCGAAGAGGAACTGCCGCTTGGCCATCTCCGCCCCCCGCCGCTCGGCGGCGAGCCGCCCCAGGGGAGCGGGGAAATGCCGGGGATCGGCCAGCTCCTCCTCCAGCCGCACCACCGCCTCCATCAGCGGCATCTCGCCTTTCATGGCCCGCTTGAACACCATCCCGGGGATGAGCAGGCGGTTGATCTCGTTGGTGCCCTCGAAGATCCGGTTGACGCGGTTGTCCCGGTAGGCGCGCTCCACCGGGTAGTCGGTGACGAACCCGTTCCCCCCGTGCACCTGGAGCATCTCGTCGGCGAGCTGGAACATCCACTCCGAGCCGCTCACCTTCATGATGCTGGCTTCGATGGCGTACTCCTCGATCGCCGCCATCACCTCCAGGGCGCCGGTGCGGCCGCCGATGGCCTCGTCGATGGCCCCCGCCGCCCGGTAGGTCATCGATTCGGTGGCGTAGATCTGGGCGGCGGCGCGGGCCAGCTTCTCCCGGATGAGCCCGAACTCCGCGATGGCCTTGCCGAACTGCTTGCGCTGGGCCGCGTACTCCGCCCCGGAGCGCAGGGTCCACTTCATCCCCCCGATGCAGAACGCGGCCATCTTCAGCCGGCCGACGTTGAGGATGTTGAAGGCGATCTTGTGGCCCTTGCCGATCTCGCCCAGCACGTTGCCGGCGGGGATGCGCGCGTCCTCGAAGACCAGCGGGGTGGTGGAGCTGCCCCGCAGGCCGAGCTTGTGCTCCTCGCGGCCGGCGCTGAACCCCGGGGTGCCGCGCTCGACGATGAAGGCGGTGAACCGGGCCCCGTCCACCTTGGCGAAGACCACGTAGACGTCGGCGAAGCCGCCGTTGGAGATCCACATCTTCCCGCCGTTGAGGACGTAGTGCTCGCCGTCGGGGGAGAGGGTGGCGACGGTGCGGGCGCCCAGCGCGTCCGAGCCGCTGCCCGCCTCGCTCAGCGCGTAGGCGGCCACCTTCCGGCCGCTGGCCAGGTCGGGCAGGTACTTCGCCTTCTGCG
>DATKAG010000475.1:0-4099 GCA_035498355.1 Myxococcales bacterium
GCACGACCTCCTCCAGCTGCTCCACGGTCAGCTTCTCCTCCTCCAGCGCCTGGAGGAGCGAACCGGAGAGGCCGTCCACCAGGTCCTTGGCGCCGGTGAAGTAGAGCTCGAACAGCCGGTCGAAGATCGGCGCGTCCTGGCCGCGTTTCACCAGCGTGGCGCGCAGCGCGCCGCGGAAGGAGCCGCGGTCTTCCAGGCCCACCAGGAGCGCCGCCCGGGCCGCGTCGGCCACCTCCACCGGGGAGATGCGCAGCCCGTTCTGCCGGAGCAGGCCGGCGAAGTCCTCCAGGCGCTCGTCCACGTTTCGCATGGTAGCGTGGGCGCCATGTGGATGCTCGCCCTGCTCGCCGGCGCGCTGCTCGATCGCGGGCGCCCGGCCCTGGAAGCGGTGCGCCCCCAGGCGATCTCGGCAGCGGTCCGGTTCCTCTCCGACGACTTGCTCGAAGGCCGCGGGACTGGCACCCGGGGGCACGAAATCGCCGAGCGGTACGTGGCGGCACAGATGCAGTCGATCGGGCTTCAGCCGGCCGGGGAAGACGGCTACGGGCAGAAGGTCCAGCTCTGCGAGGCCCGGGCGCAGGGCAGCCTCTCGGTGGGAGGAGCGGAAGTGCCGGGCGTGCTGGTGGCGGGCGACTGCGGCCCGCCTTCCCGCGACGTCGAGGGAGAGCTGGCGTTCGCCGGGTACGGGTCTGCGGAGGAGATCCGGGCGGTGCGGGGAAAGATCGCTCTGGTGCTGGCGGGAGCGCCCTCCTCGCTCCCCTCCACCCCCCGGGCGCTCGCTTCCTCGAACGAGAACAAGCTGGAACGGCTGCACGCCGCGGGAGCGGTGGCGGAGATCGTGCTCACCACCCCCGAGGTCGACAAGCAGAGGCCCTGGGAGCTCCTGAAGAGGAACTTCGTCCACGGCCAGGCGCACACCAGGGACCACCTCCCGCCCCTGCCCGTGGTCTACCTCAACCTGGCGGAGAGCACGAAGCTGCGCGAGCGCGCCGGGACCCGGGCCCGCATCCACCTGACGCAAGCCGTCCGTTCCTTCGGGTCGGGCAACGTGGCGGGCCTCTTGCCGGGCGATTCCCAGGAGACCATCGTCTACTCCGCCCACCTGGACCATCACGGGATCTGCGCCCCGGGCGCGCCCGACCCCATCTGCAACGGGGCCATCGACAACGCCACCGGGGTGGCGGAGATGCTGGAGATCGCCCGCGGCTTCGCCGCCCTGCCCAGGCGCGAGCGGTCGGTGCTCTTCCTCGCGGTCACCGGCGAGGAGCGGGGCCTTCTGGGGTCCGCCTGGTTCTCGCGGCATCCCACCATCGCCAAGGAGCGGATGATCGCCAACCTGAACCTCGATCAGCTCCTGCCCGCATATCCCTTGGGCGAGCTGGTCCTGCGCGGAGCGGAGCTCTCGACGCTGGAGGACCACGTCCGGGCGGCGGCCGCCGAGCTGGGGCTCTCCATCGCCCCGGACCCGGTGCCGGAACAGGGCTTCTTCGCCCGCAGCGACCAGCTCAACTTCGCCCGCATCGGCGTTCCCTCCGCCTGCCTCTGGCAGGGCTTCTCGGGAGCCCGCGGGGAGGCGGCGTTCAAGGACTTCCGCAGCCACCGCTACCACCAGCCCTCCGACGAGTGGTCCGCCGGGTACGACTGGGAGGCGGCCGCCTCGATGGCCCGGGCCGAGCTGCTGGTGGGGATCTCGCTGCTCTCCGGGCCCCGGCCGCAGTGGAAGCCGGGCAGTCCCTTCCAGTGAGACGGGTCAGCGGCGGATGAGGAGCCGGTGCGTGCCCGGCACCAGGTCGATGTACATCGCGCGCGCCTTGCCGATGACGCGGATCCGCCCGCCCACCACGCTGACGTCGCGGATCTCCTCCGGGTCGCCGAGTTCGGGCGCCTTGAGCACGCCCCGGGTGGTCACCACGGCGTAGTGGAAATGCCTTTCCCCGCCCACGCCGATGAGCACCGCGTCCGCGAAGTGCTGGAAGGCGGCCAGGCCTTCGCCCTCGGGCACCTTGAAGGCGGCCACCGTCCTGCCGTCCTTGCGCCGGGCGACGATCAGCTCCCGCAGCTCTCCGCGGAAGAGGAAATGGCCGGCGGCGTACTCCCTGGCGCAGTTCTCCTCCGTGATGTCCTGGGGGAGCGAGTGCCTGCGGGCGGACTCCTGGCAGCGCCTGGCCGCGGTTTCCGGGTCCAGCGAAGGACCACAAGACAGCTTCTGCGCGGTGCCGCTCCCCAAGGGCAGCGTCTCGTCCACGCGGCAGCGCTTGATCTCGTCGGCAGTGACTTTCGAGGGGGCGAGGTCGAAGGCTGCCGCGGCGAGCAGGGGAAGGAGGATCATCTCTGGAAGCTGGCGACGATCTCGAAGTGCGCGGTCTGGGGAAAGAGATCGAGCGGGACGGCGCGCTCCAGCTCGTAGCCGGCCTTGGTGAGGATCTTCGCGTCGCGGGCCAGGGTGGGCGCGTCGCAGCTCACGTAGACCACCCTGGGCGCCCGCAGCGCGGTCAGGGCCGCCACGGCCTCCGCGGCGCCGGTGCGGGGAGGATCGAGCAGCACGGCGTCCACCGGCTCGTCGAAGGCCCGGACCACCTCGGCCGCCTCCCCGGCGATCAGCTTCACGGGGAGGCGGGCCTCGTCGGCGCTGCGGCGCAAGAGCGCCAGCGAAGGTCCGGCGCTCTCCACCGCCGTCACCCGGCGCGCGCCGCCCAGCAGCGGCAGCGTGAGCGTGCCGCTGCCGCAGTAGAGCTCCAGCACCCGCTGCGCATCGCCCAGGGCGAGAAGCGCCTCGCGCTGCAGCACCGGCACCATTCCCCGGTTCGCCTGCGCGAAGGTGTCGGGGCGGGCGCGCACCCGGGCGCCGTTGGGAAGGGGCGCATCGGCGATCACCGGGTCGCCGAGGACGGCGCCGGCGACGGTCACCCCGCGCACCAGCCCCTGGCCGAGCAGCTTCTCTCCCCGGCGGCGGGCGGACTGGGTGGCCGGGCCTTCCAGGCGCAGGTCGATGGCGCCCTTGGACTCGCCGGCGAGCAGCCCCACGTCCTTGACGCCGGGAAGGTCTCCGGCCGCGCGCAGGAGCGCCGCCAGCTCTTCCAGCAGCGGCTCGAAGAGCAGGCACTCTTCCACCGGCTCCACCACCGTGGCCCCGCCCTGCGCGAACCCCCAGCGGCCTTCCGGGGCCCGGTGCAGGCGGGCGCGCCTGCGGTAGCGGAAGGGCCGCGGGCTGGGAACGATGGGCCGCAGATCGTAGCTTCCCCGGACGAACCCGCCGATGCGCTCCAGCGCGTCCGCGGTCAGCTCCTGCTTGGCGGCGAGCTGCGCCGGATAGGAGACTTGCTGGAGCGGGCACCCGCCGCAGCGCTCGACGATGGGGCACGGGGCATCCACGTGCGCCCGGCCCCGCTCGATCACCCGCAGGGACCGCGTCCGCTCGAAGCGGCCTTCACCGGTCAGCTCGGCTTCCACCCGATCGCCGGGCGCCGCCCCGCGCACGAACACCACGCGCCCCTGGTGCCGGGCCAACGCTTCGCCCCCGTGCACCAGGCCCTCGATCTCCAGCGTCACCCTCACGCGGGCGCGCGGGAGAGGTCCTGCGAGAGCTTCTCCACCATCTGGCCCACCAGGGTCCGGGTCTCCTCGTCGACCCGGAGGAACTCGATGCCCATGCCCGGCTCGTCCACCCCAGGACCGCTGGGCTGGGCCCAGGCCACCCGGCCGTCGAGCTTGCACTCGCTGTGCCCGGGAAGCTGGAGGAGCACGTGCACCTTCGTCCCCACCTTGGGGGCGTGGTGGGAATTCACGAACACCCCTCCGACGGACAGGTTGGTCCCCCACCCGCTGAAGGTCCCCTCCTCGGACGTAACGCCGACCATCACTTCATGGTGGACGCGGGCGCTGCGCCGCGTCGGGCTGGAGTTGGAGGCGTCGCTCATCGCCGAAAGGATAACACGTCGGGCCCCGGGGAAAGGAAAACAGGGGAACTTCGTCCGCCGGGACGCCGGGGGGCAGTTTGGCATACCGTCGTCGTCACCACAGGCCCCGCCTCATTGCTTCGGCTCCCTCGTCATCTCGCCGGCCCGTTCGGAGCGCCGGACGCTGGTTCAGGGATGCGGCG
>DATKAG010000476.1:0-11019 GCA_035498355.1 Myxococcales bacterium
TCGCCGCCCTTCTTGCCGATCTGCTCGTAGAAGGCCCGGCCCCGCTCCGCTTTCACCGTCTCGCCGCCCTTGCGGCCGATCTCCTCGTAGAAGGAGTGCCCGTACTTGTCGCGCACCGTCTGGCCGCCCTTGCGGCCGGCCTCGGACACGCTCATCGAACCCTTCTTCTTGCCCGTGTTCTCTTCCGCCATTCCCGCCCCCTCACACGCCCCGTTCCGGAGCCAACTGGTTCTTCCCCCGCCGCCCCCCGCGGCGCGGGCCCAACATCCGGCGGCCGGCGGCGATCAAGTCGCGCACCCTCTGCCCGCCGAGCCTGCCGATCTCCTGGTAGAACTCGACTCCCCGCTCTGCTTTCACGGCCAGGCCGCCCTTGCGGCCGCCGATCAGTCCCCCCAGCCGCCCCGCCTCGCGGACGGTCATTGCCCCTGCGCGGCGGGACATTTTCAATTTGGATGCCGGCCGCTTGCTCGCACCTCCGGCACCCTTGCGCCGCCCCGTCGTCCGTCGCCTTGTCTGCAACCGACCTGCCACTCGCACCTACCTTCGCGTACACTTGGTGTCAGTCACCTTACATGGACGAACGGAAGCTAGGTCGGCGGCAGCCGCCCCGCAAGCTGCCAACCGTCCGGGACTGCTTAGGAAATGACTCAGCCCCCACCCGCGAGGGAGGCGATCGCCGCCTGCACCGCCGCCACCACCTCCGCGATGCGGGCGGGGTCGGTGATCTTGCCGCCGGCGGCAGGATTTTGCGCCGTGAGGTCGCGCAAGTAGAAAGCGTCGGTAGCACGGTTCCCTTCCGTGGCGATCCGGGCGACCTCGATGCTCACGTTGGCCCGGTGCAGGGCGTCGGCGATGGTGTGCAGGAGTCCGGGCCGATCCTGGGTCATGACGTCCAGGATCGTCATCGAGCCGCTGCTCACGTCGTCCACCCGCACCTTGGTCTGGACCGCGGGGGCGGCCGAGTTGGCCCAGGCCGCCCGCCTGAGCTTCTTCTGCACCAGGCGGTGGGGATCCTCCGCCCCGGAGAGCAGGCGGAGCAGGTCGGCGCGCGCCGCCTCCCAGCGCGACTCCGAGGGCGCCCCTCCGCCGGACTCCCGGACCACGAAGGTGTCCAGGGCGATCCCGCCGGCCAGCGAGTTCACCTCCGCGCCCAGGATGTCGATACCGTTCGCGGCCAGGGCGGCGGTGAAGAGGGCGAGAAGGCCCGGGCGATCGCTGGCCAGAAGGGTCAGGTCCGCCTCGCCCACCGCCGAGCGGTGCATGGCGCCGGCGAACCCGGCCTTGCGCGCCTGCGCCCAGAGCTCGAGGTGCCGGGCCGCCGCCTCGGGCGTGGCGCTGGCGAGGTAGCGCTCGGGCAGCTCCTGGACGAACGCGGCCAACAGCGGTGCCCGCTCGCCCGCCAGCGGGGCGAGCCGATCGACGAGCCGCTGCCGCCGCACCTCCACCGAGCGGGCGTGCTCCGGGGCGCCCAGCCCCTCGGCGAGCATGGTGGCGCGGGTCTTGTCGTGCAGGGTGGCGAGGAGGTTCGCCTTCCAGGGGGTCCAGTTCTCCGCGGAGACGCAGGACATGTCCGCGTAGGTCAACAGGTACAGCATCTCCAGGCGCTCGCGGGTCCCCACCTCGCGGGCGAAGGCCTCGATGAGCGAGGCGTCCTCCAGGTCGCGGCGCTGGGAGATGTGGCTCATGCGCAAGTGCGCCAGCACCAGCCACTCCACGTCGCGCGCGTCCGCCGGGTCGAGCCCGATGCGCTGGGCGTAGGCCCGCACCAGCTCCGCTCCCCGCGCCGAGTGGTCGGGCCCGAGCCCCTTGCCCAGGTCGTGGAAGAGGAGCCCGAGCATGAGGATCAGCGGCCGCTGCTGGGCGCGGGCCACCCGGGTCAGCTCGGGCTCGGAGTCGATGAAGGCGCCCGAGCGCAGCCGCATCATCTGGCCGAGGGCGAACACCGTGTGCGTGTCCACCGTGTACACGTGGTAGAGGCTGTGCTGCGCCCGGGCCCGCAGCCGGGCGATCTCGGGGAAGAGCGCGCCCAAGAGGCCCAGCTCGTGCAGCGGCGAGAGCGCGCTGCCGTCGCTCCCTTCCCGCACCAGAAGCTGCCAGAGCTCGCCGTGCGCCTCCCGGTCGGCGGCGAGCCGGGGACCGATGCGCTGCAGGTCCTGCACCAGCAGGTCCCTGGCGTAGCTGTAGACGGGAAGGCCCCAGGTCTCCGCCACCGCGTAGAGGCGCACCATGTCGGCGGGGCGGCGGACGAACACCTCCTTGTCGTTCACCGTCACCCGGCCGTTCCAGATCTTGAAGGCGGCGTCGATGGGCTGGGGCCTGGGAACGCGCTTGAGCGCCGAGCGGGGCGAGTCCTCGATGGCGCAGCGATCGATCAGCGCCTCCGAGGCGCGGGCGATCTCCTGCAGCGCGATGTAGGTCTCGCGCATCAGCTTCTCCACGCCCAGCTCGCCGTCCGGGTCGTCGGAGTACCCCAGCGCCTGGGCCAGGCGCCGCTGGTTGTCGAAGGTGAGCCGGTCGTCGCGGCGGCCGGTGGCGTAATGCAGCTCGTTGCGCAGGCGCCAGAGCAGGTCGCGGGCGGCGCGGGCGGCGGCCACCTCGCGCGCGGGCAAGAGGCCCCGCTCGCCCGCCTCGCCCAGGCCGGCAACCTTGTGCCGCACCCGGGCGATCCAGAGGGCGGCCTGCAGATCGCGCAGCCCGCCCTTGCCCTGCTTGAGGTGCGGCTCCAGCAGCCAGACCGAGCCGCCGTAGCGGCGGCGCCGCTCGTTGAACTCCTCCAGCTTGTCGCCGATGAACTCCTCCACCCGCCGCTGCTCCAGCTCGGTGACGGTGGCCCGGGTCAGGCCCTTGAAGAGCTCGGCGTCGCCCTCCACCAGGCGGCCGTCGAGCAGGGCGGTGCGGATGGTGTGGTCCTCGCGCGCCAGCTGCACGCACTGGTCGAGCGTGCGCGCCGCGTAGCCGGCCTCCAGCCCGATGTCCCAGAGGGCGCGGTGCAGGTGCTCGGCGATGGCGTCGGCGCGCCGCCGGGCGGCGTCGCGGGAGTCGGGGAGGAGCGCGAGCAGGTCGATGTCCGAGCGGGGGGCCAGCTCGCGGCGCCCGTAGCCGCCCGTGGCCACCAGGGCGAGCGGGACCGGCCCGCCGGGGAACTGCTCGACGATGGCGGCGAAGAGCCCGCGGATCACCTCGTCGCTGAGGGCGGAGATGGCGCGCACCACCTCCTGGCCGCCGGCCCCCGCCCGGTGCCGGGCGAGGATCTCCTCGCGACCCTTGAGGAGCCGCTCCTTCGCCGCCTCGATGGAGCCCAGGGCCATGCCGGGCAGGATAACAAGGTTCAGGTCGGGCGAAGGCCCGGGTCCATTTTTGTCGGCGGCTGCGCCGGGGGCGGAGCCGGATCGCGCTGGGGCGGCGCCTTCTTCGGGGGCTCCTTGCGGGGCGGCTCTCCGGGAGGAGGATCCCTGCGCTTCGGCTCGCGCGGGACCGGATCCTCCGCGGGGGGTTGGTCGCGTCCAGGCATCCCCCCAAGATGCGTCGCTCAGGGCACCCTGGCAAAGCGGCGCCGCGACTGCACGAAGTCCTTGAGCCCGCGGGCGATGGCCTCGGCGGCGCCGTCCTGGTAGCGCGCGCTCTTCAGCCGGGCCGCTTCGGCCGGGTTGGAGATGAAGCCGGTTTCCACCAGGATGGAAGGCATCCTGGTGCCCAGGAGCACGTAGAAGAGCGCCTGCTTGACCCCGTGATCGCGGACCCGCCCCACCCGGCTGCGCAGGGTGCGCACCAGCGAGGACTGCACCGACTGCGCCAGGTCGCGAGCGTCGCTGGCGTTGGCCTTGGTGGCCAGGTCGGCGAGGATCAGCCGCAGATCGCTCACCGTCCGGTCGGCTTCCGCGTTCTCGAAGGCCGCCAGGCGGGCCGCGTACCGGTCGCTGGCCACGTTCAGCGTCCAGGTCTCCACTCCTTCCAGCCGGCGGCGGCGGGAGGCGTTGCAGTGGATGGAGACGAAGAGGTCGGCGTGCGCTTCGTTGGCGATGCGGGTGCGCTCGTCCAGGGCGACGAAGACGTCGCTCTTGCGGGTGAGGATCACCTCGAACCCGAGCTCCTTGAGCCGGGCGGCGACCTTCTTCGCCATGGCCAGCGCCAGGTCCTTCTCCCGGACGCCGTGCGGGCCGATGGCCCCCGCGTCCTTGCCTCCGTGGCCCGCGTCGACCACCACCCGGCGGATCTTCAGCCCGAGCTGGGCGCCCAGCGAGGTCCCCGCGCCCAGGGCGGTCGAGCGCATCTCCCGGGCCCTGGCCGCCTGGGCCGGCGCGTCCTCCGGCTCGGTGAGGGCGGCCACCGCCGTCTTCACCGCCCGGACGATGGGCGGGGTGCGGGAAGGCGGGTTGGCGGGCGCCTCGGGCTCGGGGGTCTCCTCGTCGTCGTCCTCCTCCTCGTCCGCGGCGTCCTCGTTGCGGGCGCTGGCCCGCGCCTTGGCGTCCTCGACGATCCTTTCCACTTCCTTCGCCGCCCGGGAATCGACCTCGCCCTCCTCCTCGTCCGCGGCGACGGCCTTGGGCGGCGAGATGGCCTTCGCGTCCTGCGGGTACCGCTCGGCCAGGCGGTGGAGCACCGCCCTCCGTCCCTTCGCTTCCGCTGAGCGCTCCGCCAGCCGCAGCGCCGAGGCCAGGGCCTGCGCGCCGCAGGGGCCCGGGTAGTCCTCGTCCACCTTGCGCAGGGACTCCAAAGCCGAGCGCGCGTCGGCCGGCGAGCGGGAGACTTCCCACAGCTCGGCGCGGGCCCGGGCCGCGGCCAGCGCGGCCTCCGGCGCCCGCGGTCCCCGGGGTGCGGCCTTGACCGCGCCGTCGAGCAGGCGGAGCACCGCCTCCCAGCCGTCGCGGTAGAGGCGCCGCCGCGGATCGGCCCGCAGCTTCTCCAGCGCCGCCTTCCCCGCTTCCAGCTTCTTCGACTGGACGGATGCCGGCCCCGCCGCCGCGACGGGCATCGAGATCAGGGTGGCGAGCAGCAAGAGCGGGCGCACGGGCTGCCCACGCTCGCACAGCGATCCGGAGCGTCAACTTTTGCGCCCACCCCGGAGCACGCTCACCGATACTTGCGCATCCCGGCGGTGGCGAACAGACATCGGGAGAGCCTTTCGGCTTCGCGCCATCTCCGCCGTCGCGCCGCCTCCCGGGCCATCGCCCATCCCAGCACGAGGGCGAGGGGGAGGAGGAGCATGGCGGTCACTGCAGCACCACCGCGTCGGTCCGCAAGTCGAGCTGGCTGCGGCCGCCCGCCGGCACCGGCTTGAGCTTGCGCCGGCTCCCGCAGCGGCAGCGCTTCAAGGAGGCCAGGTACGCGGGCCAGGTGGCCTCGCGCACGAACTCCACCGCCGTGCCCCGGGTGCGCCCGATCATCTCCGCGTGCCGGGCCCGGGCGTAGTCGATGCTCCTCTCCACCAGAAGGCGGTTGCAAGAGGGGCAGCGCCAGATCCTTGCCGACTCAGCCGTCATCGGTTCCTCCTCCTCATGCATGGGGGAAGCCTGGCAGCAGGGTCTGACAATCCGTTCAGGGGGTGCCTTGAAAAGCCACCTGACTTCAGCTATGTGAGTGCCTCCGCGCGCGGGTCGTCCGCCGTCCGGGCCGGACCGCAAGGTTTGCGCGGCGGGCCGCGCGGGCGCAGGCCGCGCGCTCCGCTTACTTCAGCTTCTTCTGCTCCTCGTGCATCCAGAGCAGCGCCTCGAGCGGCGAGGTGCGCGAGAGGTCCAGCCCGCGCAGCGCTTCCTCCAGCGCGCTTTTCGGGGGCTGGGACGGCGGCGCCGGCTGGGGCGCCTCGAACAGCCCGAGCTGCGCGCGGCGGCGGCCCGCGGCGGCCAGCGCCGGGTGCCCCGCTTCGTCCAGCTCCTGCGCCTCCAGGTTGTCGAGGATCTCCCGCGCGCGCCGCAGCACGATCTCCGGCAGCCCGGCCAGCTTCGCCACCTGGATGCCGTAGCTGCGGGAGGCGGCGCCGGCCACGATCTTGCGCAGGAACACCACCCGGCCCTCCACCTCCTTCACCGCCATGGTGAGGTTCACCGCCCGGGGCTTCTCCCGGGCCAGGTCGCAGAGCTCGTGGTAGTGCGTGGCGAAGAGCGTGCGCGCGCCGATCCGGTCGTGCAGGTGCTCGGCGATGGCCCAGGCCAGGGCGAGCCCGTCGAAAGTGCTGGTGCCCCGCCCCACCTCGTCGAGGATGAGCAGCGACCTCTGCGTGGCCTGGTGGAGGATGCGGGCGCACTCCGCCATCTCCACCATGAACGTGCTCTGCCCGCGGGCCAGGTCGTCGGCCGCCCCCACCCGGGTGAAGAGGCGATCGACCAGCCCGATGCGGGCGCGGGCCGCGGGCACGAACGATCCGCTCTGCGCCAGGATCGCCATCAGCGCCACCTGGCGCATGGCGGTGCTCTTGCCCGCCATGTTCGGCCCGGTGAGGACCACCAGGCGCCTCTCCGCGTCCAGCAACAGGTCGTTGGGCACGAAGGGCCCTTCTCCCGACTGCAAGAGCGCCCGCTCCACCACCGGGTGCCGTCCCCCGGCGATCTCGATGGCATCGCCCTCGTCCACCTCCGGGCGCACCCAGCCGCCCTCCGCCGCCACCCGCGCCAGGGAAAGGAGCGCGTCCGCCTGGGCCGCCGCCGCGGCGCAGGCGCGCAAGGCAGAGCCCTGGGCCAGCACCGCCTGGCGAAGCTCCTCGAAGATCTGCTGCTCCAGCGCCGCCCGCCGCTCCTCGGCGGAGAGCACCCTCGCCTCGTGCTCCGCCAGCGCCGGGGTGACGAAGCGCTCCGCCCCCACCGTGCTGGACTTGCGCTGGTAGTCCTGGGGGACGAGGTGCAGGTTGGGCTTGGTGACCTCGATGTAGAAGCCGAAGATCTTGTTGTAGCGGACCTTGAGCGAGCCGATCCCCGTGCGCTGCCGCTCGGCCGCCTCCATGGCGGCGATGGCTGCGCGCCCCCCCTGCGCCAGGTCGGCGAGCTGATCGAGGTCGGGGCGGAACCCGGGGCGGACGAAGCCGGGCTCCCGCCCCGCGGGCACTTCGTCGATCAGTGCCCGCCCGAGCAGGTCGGCCAGGGGCGCGGGGGCCCGCAGCTCCGGCCCCAGCGCGTGCAAGGCCGGCGCGGCGCAGCGCTCCAGGCAGGCCGCCAGCTCCGGCATCTCCCCCAAAGAAGCGCGCAGCCCGGCCAGGTCGCGCGGACCTCCCTGGCCCACGGCCAGCCGGCCGAAAAGGCGCTCCAGATCCAGCACCCCGCGCAGCCGGCCGGCGACCTCCTCGCGGGCGACGGCCGCGGAGGCCAGCTCCTCCACCGCGTCGTGCCGGGCGGCGATCTCCGCGGGATCGATCAGCGGCGCCGAGAGCCAGCGCAAGAGCAGCCTTCCACCCGCGGCGGTGAGCGTGCGATCGACCACCGAGAGCAGCGTCCCGGCCTTGCGCCCGTCGGGCCCGCGGAAGAGCTCCAGGTTCTGCACCGCCCCGGGGTCGATCCACATCCGCCGGGCGGGCTGCTCGACCGAGATGCGCACCACGTGCTTCGCCGCCGAGCGCTGGGTTTCCTGGAGGTAGGAGAGCGCCTCGCAAGCGGCCTGGATGGCGAGCCCGTCGCGCAGGCCGAAGCCGTCGAGCGTGCCCACCCCCAGGTGGCGCTTGAGCGATTGCTCCGCCCCGGCCCGGTCGCGCGCGGGCCGGGCCTCGACGCGCGCCGCCCCGCTGGCCCGGCGCACCGGCTCGGCCAGCGCGGACTCCTCCGGCACCAGCACCTCCCGGGGGCGGACCCGGGCCAGCTCGTCGAGCACCGACTGCAGTGGCGCCGCGGGGAGCGCCCGCAGCTCGCCGGTGGACGTCTCCAGCAGGGCCAGCGCGGCGTCTTCGCCGTCGCTGGCCACCGCCGCCAGCCAGAGCGGCTCCCGGGCCTCCAGGGACTCCTCGTCGATCAGGGTGCCCGGGGTGACCAGGCGGACGATCTCGCGTCGCACCAGCTGCTTGCCCGGCCCCGGCACCTCCATCTGGTCGCAGATCGCCACCTTGTGACCCGCGGCCACCAGCCGGGCGACGTAGGCCCGGGCGGCGTGGTGCGGGACCCCGGCCATGGGCACCCGCTCGTCGCCCTTGGCCCGGGAAGTGAGCGTGATGCCCAGCACCTGGGCGGCGATGCGGGCGTCGTCGTAGAAGAGCTCGTAGAAATCGCCCAGGCGGAAAAAGAGGAGAGCGTCGCGCGCCTGCGCCTTCGCTTCGTGGTACTGGCGCAGCATGGGAGTCGCCGGCGCGGAGGGTTCCGCGCTGGCCTGTGAAACCGGCTCGGCCACCGCGCCACTGATACCACGACAGATGCGCGCGCACCGGGGCCTTCCGCCGCTGAAATGTCCGGAGGGAGCGGCCGTTGGGGCCAGAGCGCATCCCACGACCCCGGACCGGGCCAGGCTGAGCAGTCGCGTCCTCGGCGACGGGAGGGGTCATGGGATGCGCTCTTGGATGCGCGCGATCCTGCTGCTGCTCGCGGCGCCGCCGGCCTTGGCGCAGCAGCAGGCGGAGCTGCCGCCCGAGTCGTCCTTCCTGCGCACCGCCCACGCCGCCCGCCGCCAGGGCGGCCCCATCGTGGTCGACGGCCGCATGGACGAGCCGGCATGGCAGGCGGCGCCCCTGGAGGAGGGCTTCACCCAGGTGAGCCCGGACGAGGGCCGCCCGGCCAGCGTGCGCACCGCCTTCCGCGTCCTCTGGGACGACGAGTACCTCTACTTCGGCGCCGTCTGCGAGGACCCGGAAGGCGCCACCAGGACCCTCAGCCGCCGCGACCGCTACATCGAGGGGGACTCGGTGCAGTTCGATCTCGACACCACCTTCGACCGGCGCACCGCCTACCACTTCCAGGTCTACGCCGCCGGGCAGCAGCTAGACGCCCTGCACTTCAACGACACCGACTTCACCACCGACTGGGACGCCGCCTGGGACTCGGCGGTGGTCCAGACCCCGCAGGGCTGGGCGGTGGAGATGCGCATTCCCTTGCGCGTCCTCCGCATCCCCCAGGGAGCGAAGGCGATGGGTTTCAACGTCTACCGGATCCTCTCCCGCCGCAAGGAGGAGGACCAGTGGCGCTTCCGGCCCAACGGGAGGGCGGGCGACATCAGCCGCCTGGGGATGATCGAGGGCTTGGAAGGCATCCACCCGGTGCGCGAGCTGGAGCTGCGCCCCTACGTGGGCCTGAAGGCCTTGCGCACCGTCCCTTCCTACGGCACCCCGCGCCCCGACCTGGGGAGCTGCGCGACGGTGGCGTTCGATCCCCAGCGGCTGGGAGGGTTCTGCGCCGGGCTGGACTTCCGCTACAACCTGGCCAGCGACCTGGCGCTGGTGGGGACCATCAACCCGGACTTCGGGCAGGTGGAGGCCGACCAGCGCGTGCTCAACCTCACCACCTACGAGACCTTCTTCCCGGAGAAGCGGCCCTTCTTCCTCGAGGGGCTGGACCTCTTCAAGCCCGCGATCCGATCGGACCTGGGAGGGCCGAACGGCGGCGACGCGTACCAGATCTTCTACTCCCGCCGGATCGGCCGGGGCACGCCCACCGCCGACGACCTGGGGCTGGCCGACACGCAGAAGATCGTCTACCAGCAGCCCGCGGTGCCCGTGCTGGGAGCGATGAAGCTCACCGGCACCGTCGGCAGCACCAGCGTGGGGATGCTGGCCGCGATGGAGCCCCGGGCCTTCGCCCAGGTGCTCCAGCCTCCCGCCTGCGACTCCCCGGGCCAGGGCTGTCCGGCGGGTGCGATCACCAACATGCGCACCACCGAGATGCGCTTCACCTCCATGCTCCGGCTGCGCACGCCCCTGGGCGACAACGGCCTTGCGGGTGTGACCGGCACGGCGGTCGAGCCGCTCTACACCAGCCCCAGCCTGGGGCTGGACGACCGGCGCCACGCGCACGTGGGCGAGGGGGATTTGACCTTGTACTCCTCGGACCGGGTGTGGGAGGCCGGGGTGCAGGCAGCGGGCTCCTCGCTGCAGGGGGCGGCGCCGGCGCTGCTGGTCGACGGCACCTGGCGCGATTCCGACTCCAGCGGCTTCGCCGCCACCGCCAAGGTGCACCGCTACGGGGAACATTCGCTCTTCGGCGTGCAGGGCGACCTGCTCTCGCCGCTCTTCGACGTCAACGATCTCGGCTACCAGCAGCGGGCCAACCTGGCCCGCCTGATGGGCTTCGCCGGCTGGCGCGATCCGCACCCCGGACCGCTCTGGCAGTCGGCGCAGCTGATCGTGGGCATGCGCGAGCTCCACGACTACCGCCTGGCCAACCGCCTCAACCGCGACGTCTTCCTCGAGGGCTGGGTGAACACCAACACGTTCTGGTTCTGGGACACCGGCTTCGACGCCTGGTTCCCCTTCGTCGACGACCGCGAGCTGGAGGACGGGACGCCCATCGAGCGGCAGGCGTCGCTGCAGTGGTACGGGTACATCACCACCGACTCGCGCAAGCCCCTCCAGGTGCAGTTCTACTGGACCGAGGGCCGCTCCTATCCCCGCTTCGAGCGGGTGAACCAGCTGGGCGGCACGCTGGTCTTCCGCCCCCTCTCCCGCCTCGACGGCACCCTGGACTTCGCCTACACGGAGAACGCCGGCACCGTGCGGCAGATCGCCACCCCCGTGCTCCTGCCCGGCGAGGTCGATCCCACCTTGCGCACGCGCTCGTACTTTCTCGCTCCCCAGCACGCGCGCAGCGTCAGCGCCACCCTGCGCGCCACCTACGCCTTCACTCCCCGCCTCACGCTCCAGGGATACGGGCAGCTCTTCACCGCCGGCATCTCCTACGGGCGCCAGTCGCTCGCCATCGTCCCGCCCGGCCGGAGCACCGTGCGCCTCGACCAGCTGCAGCCGCTGGACAGCCCGGCCGTGCTCGACGCCGACGATCGGCAGGTGGGCCTGAACCTCAACCTCACCCTGCGCTGGGAATGGCGCACCGGTTCCACTTTCTACCTGGTGTACACGCACCAGAGCGCCAACGATGTGGTCCCCGCGCGGCCGGGGCTCGACTT
>DATKAG010000477.1:0-2505 GCA_035498355.1 Myxococcales bacterium
GTGACCCGCAGCGGTTACATCGTGGTGCTGCGCAAGGACCTGCCCTCGCCTCTGGCTCCGCAGAGCGACGAGGAGAAGGTCGCCGAAGCCAAGCCCGAGGCTGAGAAAGCCGCGGCCGCTCCTCCCGCCAACGGCGGAGAAGAGCCCGCCAAGAAAGAGGAGGAGAAGAAGCCGGCCAAGAAGGAGCCGGCGGCGGTGCGCGTCGATTTCGAGGGCATCGGCCAGCGCATCCTGGCCCTGCCCATCCCCGCGCGCAACTTCCAGGGCGTGTTCGCCGGCGAGGCCGGCACCATCTTCCTGGTGGAGACCGCGGCGCTCCCGCTCGAGCGGGGAGACTTTGGGGTCGGAGCCGTGGACCGCTTCGAGCTGGGCCCGCGCCATTTCGTCAAGCTGCTCGACGGAGTCAGCAACTTCGCCGTCTCCGCCGATGGCAAGAAGCTGCTCTACAGCCTGGGGCTGGGACCGGCCACCAAGTGGTTCATCGCCCCTGCGCCTCCGCCCACTCCGCCCTCCGGTCCCGCTCCCGAAGCCGCGCCTCACGTCAGCGGGCGCATGCTCCGGACCGACGGCATGCAGGTCTGGGTGGATCCCCGTGCCGAGTGGCAGCAGGAGTACCACGAGGTGTGGCGCGTCGAGCGCGACTTCTTCTACGCCTCCAACCTGCACGGCGTGAACTGGCAGAAGGCGGAGAAGTACTACCAGCCCTTCATCGACGCCGCCGCCAGCCGCTACGACGTCGACTACATCTTCAACGACATGCTGGGCGAGCTGACCGTCGGCCACATGTACATCAGTTCGCCTCCGCCGCCCGAATCCGACCAGCCTCCCGCCGGCCTGTTGGGCGCCGAGTACGCCGTCGAGAATGGCCGCTACCGCTTCACCAAGGTCTATGAGGGCGAGAACTGGAATCCGGAGCTGCGCGCGCCGCTCACCGGGCCCGGCGTCAACGTCACCGCCGGCGAGTACCTGCTGGCGGTGAACGGCCGCGAGCTCACCGCCTCCGACAACCTCTTCAGCTTCTTCCAGGGCACGGCCGGCAAGCAGACTGTGCTCCAGGTCGGGCCCGATCCCACCGGCAAGGGCGCACGCGAGGTCACCGTGGTGCCCGTCCCCAACGAGCGCAACCTCCGGCTGCGCGACTGGATGGACTCCAACCGCCGCAAGGTGGAGGAACTCAGCGGCGGCAAGGTCGCCTACGTCTACTTCCCCGACACCGCCGTGGGCGGCTACAGCAACCTGAACCGCTACTACTTCGCCCAGGTGGGCAAACCGGCGGTCGTGCTGGACGAGCGCTTCAACCACGGAGGCGCCGCCGCCGACTACATCATCGATGTCCTCCGCCTGCGCCTCGACAACTACTGGTACACCCGCGAGGGCCACACCTTCACCACCCCCCAGGGCGCCATCTTCGGGCCCAAGGTCATGATCACCAACATGTACGCCGGCTCCGGCGGCGACGCCCTGCCCTGGTACTTCCGCCACGAGAAGATCGGCAAGCTCGTCGGTACCCGCACCTGGGGCGGCCTGGTCGGCATCTACGACTACCCCGAGTTCATGGATGGCGGCGGCGTCACCGCACCCCGCGTCGCCTTCTACAACCCCGACGGCGAGTGGGACGTCGAGAACCACGGCGTGCCCCCGGACATCGAGGTCGAATACTCGCCCCAGGCCTGGCGCCAGGGCCACGACCCGCAGTTGGAGAAGGCGGTGGAGGTAGTGATGGAAGAACTCAAGGCGAACCCGCCCAAGACGGTCCCGCCTCCCGCCTTCCCCGACTACCATCCCGGAGGCTGGCCGAAGTAGTTATGGAAGCTCGTTCCAGAGCACCGGGCGCGGCCCCCCACCGCGCCCGCTCCGGATGCGCTAATATAAGTGCCTTGAAGGAGCCCGCATGAGCAGCAGCACGCCCCCGGCCCCCGGTTCGCCGCGCAAGGTGTTTTGCGTGAAGTTCCAGCGCGAGATGCCCGGGCTGGACGAGCCTCCCTTCGACGGGCCCCTGGGCCAGAAGATCTTCGAGAACGTCTCCCGCGACGCCTGGGCCATGTGGGGCGAGCACTGCAAGATGATCCTGAACGAGTACCGGCTCAACCCCGCCAATCCCCGCGACCAGGAGGTCCTGGTCAAGGCCCTGGAACAGTTCTTCTTCGGCGAGGGCGCGGCCCTGCCCGCCAACTACGTTCCGCCCCAGACCAAGCACTGACCGGCCCCGCCTTACCGTGCCGCCGCGCCCTGCGCCGTGGGGCCGAAGGAGAACGCATCGTCCACGTTGGCGTAGGGCGCCCCGCCCACTTCCACGTAGGGGTAAACGAAGAAGTTCAGCGGCGGGCCCTCCTGCCGCGGCGTGAGCGTCAGGTCGCGGCCTAGCGTGAACTGCACGCGCTGCGTGTCCAGGGTGCCGAAGAAGTAGTCGTGCTTGGTCTTGTCCTTCCAAGCCTCGGAAATGTCCACCGGTACCCAACCGTGCCCGGGAACGTAGAAGTCGGCCCAGCAGTGGTAACCGGCGAC
>DATKAG010000478.1:0-5598 GCA_035498355.1 Myxococcales bacterium
TGCTGGTGGGGGAGCCGGCGTCGAAGGCGTGGACCATGCCGTCGTTGGCGCCCACCAGCACCACCCGCTGGCGGCTCTCGTGGTCGCGCCAGTACTTCTCGTAGGCACCGATGGTGCCGTCGCTCACCGTGTACTGGGCGCTGGGCGTGGTGTTCGCCAGCCGGGGGACCAGCCGGGTGGGATCGTACTGGTAGAGGGTGGAGACGCACTGCGGGTGCAGCCCCAGGTCGCAGAAGAACTGATCCACTGGCGGATCCACCACCACCGGGGAGGAGTGGAAGATGTCGCCCAGCATGTGCAGCCGGTTTGCCGAGAAGGCGGTGGTTCCCTTCAGCTCGTTGCGGGAGTTGAAGCCGCGCACGTAGTCGAGGATGGCGAGGATGCAGTGGTCGCGATCGAAGACGCCGCTGCCGTTGAGGTACCGGGGATCGACGGGCGCGGCCAGCGCGTTCCTCGCCAGCGTGCAGGCGGTGGTGCCGTCGATGGCCAGCGCGTTCCCCACCGCGTCGAAGTTGGCCGGCTTGGCGCTGACCCCGTCCCAGGCGGGCAGGCTGATGGTGTTCCAGGAGCTGGTCCCCGCGTTCCACAGGGCGGTGTAGATCTGGCGGCCGCCGGGAGAGGCGTTCTGCAGCTGGCTGCCCGCGTCCCAGATGGGCACGGCGGGCTGCCCGTTCTTCACCTTGAGGAACGCGCCGGTGGTGTCCTGCGAGATGATGTCCTGGTCCTTGTCCACCAGGAAGACGCCGTTGAGGTCGCCGTTGTGGTCCAGGTCGGTTCCGGCGGAGAACTCGTTGAACACGTCGAAGCGGAAGAGGTGGCCCTCCCAGATGGGATCGCTGGGCAATCCGGGGATCACCTGGGGAACGAAGGCGGAGGAGCCGGAGCTGACTTGCAGCGTTTGCACGGTCGAGGAGGAGAAGGAGGTGGCGCGCGAGGCGATGTTGGCCCGGGCGCCGCTGATGTCCTGCTGGAGCTGCTGGGCGTTGTCCGCCCGCATCGCCCCGCCGGTCTTGCCGTACTTGGCGGCGTTGTCGAGCAGGGGCACGTCCAGGCCCATGCCGATGACGTAGGTGATGACGCTCTGGGTGCCCGGCAGGCCGCCCAGCGCGTCCGGGCTGAGGTCGGTGTTGGCGAGGAAGTTGGTGACGTCGTCGAGCAGGTTGGGGCTGCCGTTGCTCTGGTCCGTTCCGCAGGGATCGGGATCGCCGGGGTTGTTCTTCGGGCACTGGATGGAGTTGTTGCGGAAGATCTGGGGCAGGTTGTTGTCGCCGTTCGGCTCGCCGTCGGTGATCAGCACGATGGCGCTCAGCTGGCAGCTCACGCAGAGGGGCCTCTTTCCCCCCGCGGTCGCGGTGAACCCGGGCTTCAGCCAGATGTTGCTGCTGCCGCCGGTGAAGGCGGTGCTGTAGTAGGCGTCGCTGCCGCTGAGGAACTGGCCGGCGTTGAACACCGCCTCGGCCAGGGGGGTGGCGATGGGATTGCCGGTGTCGCCGAAGGAGATCCCCCGCACGGTGCTGATCAAGGCGCTGGCGGCGGTGTCCGACCAGCTGGTCACGCCGCAGTCGGGGATCATTCCGCCGGAGAGGAAGTTGCCGCCGTCGTTGCGGCCGCCGCTGAAGCCCACCGAGACGTCGGGGATGTCGGTGTCCCCCACGTTCAGCGGATCGTAGGTCACCACCCCCACCCGCAGGGGCGCGGGGTTGGGGGGCTTCTGGGCGGTGATGAAGTCGGTGAGCGCCTTGCGGGCGATGAGGAACTTGGGCGGGTAGAAGTCCAGCCAGTTTCCCTTGAAGAGGATGTTGCCGCTGTTGTTGTCGGTGGAGCTGGCCGCGGGGGCGATGTAGTAGCCCACCTCGTCGAGGCACTGCTGGCAGCGCTGCCGCTGCGTCATGCTCCAGGCGGGCGGGCCGGAGCCCCCGCCCCTGCCGCCGGAGCCGGCGGTGTTGCTCAGCCCGTTGCAGTAGGCGTTGGGGGTCCCCAGCACGTTGACTCCGTCGAAGGTGATGGGACCGCCGTTCGCCGTTCCGCCCGGCGTGCCCCCGGCCACGTTTCCCGGCTGCGCCCACTCGAAGAACCTGTAGACGCTGTTGGCGGTGAAGTAGGAGGAGAAGGCCGGGTCCGGCGGCGAATAGGTATTGCTCTTGCCGTACGGGTTCTTGCCGGAGTCCAGCAGCGAGTTGAAGAAGTTGTTGCCCGCGCAGCTCGCGGCCGTGCTGGCGAAGGCGACCGTGGCGCAGGCCGGCGCCGTGCCGCTGTTCGTGACCTGGCCGCAGCCGTTGGGCGTGCGCCCGTTGCCGGAGGGCCCGTTATTCACCCAGGCCGAGTTCGGATAGGAGTTGTTGTCGTAGGGCAGCTCGTACATCGAGGTGGAGTTGTCGAGCACGAAGAGGAGGTTGGAGAGCTCCGTGGTCGAGGAGGCGAAGAAGTTGTAGTCGCCCTTGTCGTCGGTGGTGATGGTGGTGGGCTGGGGGCGGTTGTTCGCCGCGCTGTTCGACAGGCAGTCGGCGGGGCTGCAGGAGGGGGAGGCGGCCTCCGCGGGGCGCGGGGTGTCGAAGGCCGCGTCGATCAGCCCCAGGAGGAGCAGGAGGGCCGGGAGGCGGAGCAGGCGCAGTCGCATCACGTCCTCACAGTCCGTACCGGAAGGTGAATTCCAGCTCCATGTCGCCGGCCACCGGGTCCGCGCAGGCCACGATCACGTGGTAGTTCCTGCCCAGCGACGACCAGCCGATCACGTTGCTCAGGTCCCGGTTCGCCTTGGAGGAGCCGACCTGGTTGGAAGCCACCCCCCGCACCGACTTGATCACCGCGTCGGAGACGTTGCCCACCGGCAGGCCGTCGGGCCCGGTGGGGCGGACGTGGCCGGTGTAGAGGTGGCGGGTGCCGGTGTCGAGCTGGATGGCCTGGTCGAAGGTCACCTCGGTCACCGGGGTGGGGCTGAGCAGCCGCAGCCGGCTGACCAGGTACTGGCGGGCGGCGTCCACGCAGGAGGCCTGGCTGAGCTGGCGGGCGTCGCGCACCGACTGGACCTTGGAGAGGCTGGCGAGCCGCAGGGTGGCCACGGTCACCAGCGCCAGGACGCCGATGACGATCAGGGCCGCGATCAGCGCGCTGCCGCGGTGCGAGCGCATCATCCGCCTCCGAGGTTGTTGGAGCCCGGGGAAATGGGCGGGAGCATGTAGGAGCGGGAGAGCAGGTTGAGGGGCTTTTCCGAGAGGGTCATCACCGCGCGCCGGAAGCTGTCGCGGTCCCGGGCGGTGCGGTTGAGGATGGGGAGCACGCTGTCGCCGCTGCCGTCCGGCGAAGCGCGGGTGGCCCGGGCCACCACCGCGATGTTCACCGTCCGGATGTTGGCCGGGTTGCCGGTGTAGCGGCTGGCGGCGTCGTACGGCTCGTTGCGCCAGTCGGGAGCGGTGGCGGTGTGGCTGGGGGAGCCGGCGATGCCGGGGCAGGAGCCGAAGCTCCAGGTGGGGTTGCCGCTGCCGTCGACGCAGCCGGGCGGGGCGACGGCCGAGGTCCCGTCCGCGGCGAAGATCGATCCCGCGGGAGGCTGGCCGATGTCGTAGCTGAGCTGCATGTCCTCGATGCCGCGGAAGAGCAGCTCCTGGCCGCGGCCGCGGTCGCGGAAGAGGGAGGAGACGCCGGTGGAATCGTTGGCCACGTAGTAGCGGGTGCGCTCCACCAGCGTCACCACCGCGTTGGCGTAGCATCCGTCGCCGGTGGGAACGACGCTGGCGAAGAACCCGTCCGCGGGGGTGAGCAGGCGCAGGGAGATCGTCTGCGGGGTCGGGGCTGTGACTGCGGTCGCCGCGCTGTCCAGGGCGTAATAGGAGACGTTGAGCGCCCCGTCGCAGAGCAGCGACACCAGCCGGCCGGCCTGCAGATCGGCGGTGAGCGGCGCGTTGAGCGTCACCGTCCAGGGGCCCACGCCGACCAGGGCGGTGACGCGCCGGGAGAACGAGGGGTCCCGCCAGGCGACCACCAGCTCGTCCGGCGCGTTCATGCGATCGCGCCCGGTGCCGTTGCAGGTGCCGGGGCTGTCGGGCGTGCTGCAGGCGAAGCGGGCGAAGTCGAAGGCCGAGGCGGGATCGATGCCGTACCCCGCCAGCCGCACCGCCCGGCCCAGCTCGTTCAGCGCCAGGCGCCCGTTCTCCTCCAGGTCGCGCTGCGCCTGCTGCACCGCGGAGGCCTGGCTCTGCTTCACCAGCACCCCGGAGATCCCCGCCACGATGGAGGCGAGGATGGCGACCGCGAGCAAGAGCTCGATCAGGCTGTAGCCGTGGCTTCCGCGCTTCATATGGGAAGGGGCCCCACCCCGATGGCGCCGGGGTTGTAGCGATACCCGAGCACGACCGCGCGCATGAAGGTGCCTCCCGACTGCGAGGCCGCGTTGCCCACCTGGTAGCGGACGATGACGGCGAAGAGCACCCCCTGGGTGCCGTCCGGGGCCACGTTCACGTAGACGTCGTAGCTCTCGTCGCCCATGGTGAACGTGCCCAGCGAGGTGTCCGCGGCGCTGGAGCCGGTGGGCAAGGTGGGCTGCGCGAAGGTGCCGTTGGGGTCGGCGAAGATGGCGTCGTTGCCGGCGTTGGCGTTGTTCAACCGCACGTCGCCCCAGGCGGCGCCCTCGAGCTGGTTGGCGATGGAGCGTCCCAGGGCCACCGCGTTCGCCTGCCGGCGGGCGAGCACGCCGAACTTGCCGCTGCCCACGAAAGCGACGATGAGACCGGTCATCGCCACGGCCACGAGGGCCAGGGCGATGAGCGTCTCCAGGAGCGAGAAGCCCGCTTCGGTGTGTCTTCCCCCCATGCGCGGGGGAAATCGTGCAATGTGCGCACCGTGCGCAAGCGCCCGGATTCGCGTCGCCGCACCGCGGCGCCTGCGGGTGGAACGACTACTGTTTAGCAGATCGCCCGATACTCTTTAGTCGGAGTTCCAGCCACACTGTCCGACTTGCACGGCGCCGGTAGGTTCCGGCGTTGACGCTGCGTTTCACGGGCGCTATGACCCGCCCTCTGCCAGGATGATCTGGGCGAGGGTGGCGGAACTGGCAGACGCGCAGGGCTTAGAACCCTGTGGGGAAACCCGTGCGGGTTCGACTCCCGCCTCTCGCACCATCTCCGCTCGAAGGAGCCGCACGCGTGGTCCAGTCCAGGGTCGAGGATCTCAGCCCGGTGGTGAAGAAAGTCTCCGTCGAGCTGGCGCCGGACCGGGTGAAGGACGCGCTCGACCGCGCCTACACCAGCGTCTCCCGCACCGTGAAGCTCAAGGGTTACCGGCAGGGCCACGTTCCCAGGCGTCTGGTGGAGCGGTACTTCGGCGACGACGTGAAGAAGGACGTGGCGCAGAAGCTGGTGACCGGGTCCATCCACGAGGCGCTGGCCGAGCACAAGCTCGACCCGGTGGCGCCGCCCCGGGTGGAGAACGGGTCGGTGGAGGCGGGGCAGCCCTTCAAGTACACCGCCACCGTGGAGGTCCGGCCCCGGGTCGAGCCCAGGGACTACGAGGGGCTGCAGGTCCCGAAGGTCGACCCGGCGGTGGACGAGGCGCAGGTGGCGGAGCGCATCGAGGAGATGCGCGCCAGCCAGGCGATGTTCGTCC